>NZ_JBRRET010000018.1:0-79978 GCF_056760435.1 Stenotrophomonas sp. STEN008
GGGGGGGGGGGGGGGGGGGCCGGCGCCGGGGGCGGCCCCCCCGCCCCCTCCCCCCCCGCCCCCCCCCCCCCCCCCCCCCCCCCCCCCCCCCCCCGCCATCCCACGGAATGCCAGCTTTTGCCGTTGCCGTTGCTTAGGCCTGTGCAGGTGCAGGGCGCAGCCCTGCCGAGCCAACCCTATCGCCCCGGCAGCTGCGCGAACGCGCGCTGCATGCAGTCCTCGCGCGGGCACACCCGGCAACCCGGGCCGATCGACACCGAATTGCCGGGGCTCTGCACATCCAGCCCCAGCGAATACACCAGCCGCTCGGCATGCTGCAGGTCGCAGCCCAGCGCTACTGCGAAGGTCTTGCGTGGTTGGCCGTGACCAACCGGGCCGCTGCTGACCTGCCGGGCCAGCCAGAAGTGGCGCCGCCCATCGGGCATGCGCGCGGTCTGGGTCAGGATGCGGCCGGGCTGGTTGAACGCCTCGTAGACGATCCACAGCGGGCATGAGCCACCCACCTGCGAGAAGTGGAAGTCGGTGGCCGAGTGACGCTTGGAGACGTTGCCGGCGCGGTCCACACGGATGAAGAAGAACGGCAGGCCGGGCGCGCTGCGGCGGGCCAGCGTGCTCAGCCGGTGGCAGACCGCTTCGAAGCCGACACCGAACTGGTGCGCCAGCAGCTCGATGTCGTAGCTGCTGGCTTCGGCCGCACGCAGGAAGCGCAGGTAGGGCATTACCAGGGCCCCGGCGAAATAGTTCGACAGGCCGATGCGCGCCTGCGCGATGCGCGCCTCGTCGCTGAATCCGGCGCGGGCAATCACCGCATCGATCTGCGGCAGGTAGCCATGCAGTGCCAGTTCGGCGGCCATCTGGAAGGCCTGCTGGCCCGGCTCCAGGTAGTCCGGCAGCCACAGCCGGCGGGCACCGGCATCGTAGTGGCGCTTCTCGCGCCCGGCCTGCAAGGCAGTCACTTCCACCAGCACGCCGTGGCGATCGGCCAGCAACTGGCGCAGGCGCGGGGCGACGTGCCCCGGCGACAGTCCCCATTCGGCAAACAACCGCTCGGCCAGCTCATCCAGCTCTGGGATGTGGTTGTGCATGCGGTTGAAGAACTCGCGCACCTGGTCGCCCGCCGGCAGGGTGCTGCCGGCACCGGGTTCGCCCAGCTGGAACTCCAGTGCGGCGGCATGTTCCCGCAACGCCAGGTGGCGGCGATGCAGGTCCAGCAGCGCCCGGCTCACCTGCGGCAGGTTGCCGGCCAGTGCCCGCAGCTCGGTGGCACTGACGTCGGCCAGCCCCAGGTCCCGCAGGGTTTCGGCCAATGATTCCTGCAATGCCGCGGGTTCATCCTCGTCGAACAGGGCGGAAACGTCGCCCAACACCTCCCCCAGCTTCTTCTGCACGGCGGGCGTCAACGGGCGCTTGTTGCGCTCGATCTGGTTCAGGTAGCTGGCAGACAGGCCCAGGGCGCGGGCCAGGTCGATCTGGCTGTAGCCGCGCTGCTCGCGCAGGCGCAGCAGGCGCAGGCCCAGCTGGCGCTGTGAAGACGGCAGATTCACAAAATTAACAGGAATCGTGAGGGGTGTTGGCCAGATTAAGCGGATTCAGGCCGGAAATCGAGGTGGCGGCTGTGAATAATGCCAAGCATCTTTCGCACCCCTGGATGTCGTCATGACTGTTGCAGCGCCCCGTATCCGCATGCTGATCGATGGCCAGTTCGTCGAATCGGCGACCTCCCACTGGCAGGACGTGATCAACCCGGCCACCCAGGACGTGCTGGCCCAGGTCCCGTTCGCCACCACCGCTGAAGTGGACGCTGCCGTGGCCGCCGCCAAGGAAGCGTTCAAGACCTGGCGCAAGACCCCGATCGGCACCCGTGCGCGCATCTTCCTGAAGTACCAGCAGCTGATCCGCGAGAACATGAGCGAGCTGGCGCACATCCTCACCGCCGAACAGGGCAAGACCCTGCCGGATGCCGAAGGCGATGTGTTCCGCGGCCTGGAAGTGGTCGAGCACGCCGCCGCCATCGGCAACCTGCAGCTGGGCGAGCTGGCCAACAACGTGGCCAATGGCGTGGATACCTACACGATCATGCAGCCGCTGGGCGTGTGCGCCGGCATCACCCCGTTCAACTTCCCGGCGATGATTCCGCTGTGGATGTTCCCGATGGCCATCGCCACCGGCAACACCTTCATTCTCAAGCCGTCCGAGCAGGACCCGATGGTCACCATGCGCCTGGTTGAACTGGCGCTGGAAGCCGGCATTCCGAAGGGCGTGCTGAATGTGGTCCACGGTGGCGAGGAAGTGGTCAACGCGATCTGCGACCACCCGGACATCAAGGCGGTCTCCTTCGTGGGTTCCACCCGCGTGGGTACCCACGTGTACAACCGTGCGTCGCTGGCCGGCAAGCGCGTGCAGTGCATGATGGGCGCCAAGAACCACGCCGTGGTGCTGCCGGATGCCAACAAGGAGCAGACCCTCAATGCGATGGTCGGTGCCGCCTTCGGTGCCGCCGGCCAGCGCTGCATGGCGGCCTCTACGCTGGTGCTGGTGGGTGAAGCGCGCGGCTGGGTGCAGGATCTGGTGGCCAAGGCCAAGACCCTGAAGGTCAGCGGTGGCACCGTGTCCGGTACCGATGTCGGCCCGGTGATTTCCTGCAGCGCGCGCGAGCGCGTGGAAGGCCTGATCGCCTCGGGCGTGGAGCAGGGCGCGCAGCTGGTGCTCGATGGCCGCAATCCGCAGGTCGATGGCTTCGAGAAGGGCAACTTCGTCGGCCCGACCATCTTTGCCGGTGTCACCACCGACATGCGCATCTACCAGGAAGAAATCTTCGGGCCGGTGCTGGTGATCCTGGAAGCGGAAACGCTGGAAGACGCCATCGCGATGGTCAACAGCAACCCGAACGGCAACGGCACCGCACTCTTCACCCAGTCCGGCGCCGCCGCGCGCAGGTTCCAGGAAGACATCGACGTCGGCCAGGTCGGCATCAACGTGCCGATCCCGGTGCCGGTGCCGCTGTTCTCCTTCACCGGTTCGCGCGCCTCCAAGCTGGGTGACCTGGGCCCGTACGGCAAGCAGGTGGTGCTGTTCTACACCCAGACCAAGACCGTCACCGCGCGCTGGTTCGATGACGAGACGCTGAGCCACGGCGTCAACACCACGATCAGCCTGAAGTAACGGCAGGAGCAGCCATGAGCCACTCGATGACGACGGAACTGGAAGAAGCGCAGCAGGCCTACCGCGAGGCCGCCCGCGACTTCGCACTGGCCGAACTGGCGCCGCACGCCGCGCGATGGGATGCGGAGGGCATCTTTCCGCGCGAGGCGATCGCCAAGGCCGGTGAACTGGGCTTCTGCGGTCTGTACATGGACCCGGAAGTGGGCGGCAGCGGCCTGAGCCGGCTGGACGCCGCCGTCGTCATCGAGGAGCTCGCCAGTGTCGACCCCTCGACGGCGGCCTACATCAGTATCCACAACATGGCCTCGTGGATGGTGTCCAAGTGGGGTCAGCCGGCACTGCGCGACGCGTGGGGCAACGATCTGGCGGCGGGCATCAAGCTGGCCTCGTACTGCCTGACCGAACCGGGCGCCGGTTCCGATGCCGCCTCGCTGAAAACCACCGCCGTGCGCGATGGCGACCACTTCGTGCTGAACGGCGCCAAGGCCTTCATCTCCGGCGCCGGCGCCACCGAACTGCTGGTGGTGATGGCGCGCACCGGCGGTGCCGGTGCCGGCGGCGTCAGCGCCATCGCGGTGCCGTCGGATCTGCCGGGCATCAGCTTCGGCCGCAAGGAAGAGAAGATGGGCTGGAACAGCCAGCCCACCCGGGGCATCACCTTCGAGAACGTCCGCGTGCCGGTCAGCCACCTTCTGGGAGAGGAAGGCGGTGGCTTCAAGCTGGCGATGAAGGGACTCGATGGCGGCCGCATCAACATCGCCGCCTGTTCGCTGGGTGCCGCGCAGGGCGCGCTGGATGCCGCACGCCGCTACATGGGCGAGCGTCGCCAGTTCGGCAAGGCGCTGGCCGAGTTCCAGGCACTGCAGTTCAAGTTGGCCGACATGGTCACCCAGCTGGTGGCCGCCCGGCAGATGGTGCATACCGCCGCGCGCAAGCTCGATGCCGGCGCCAGCGACGCCAACGTGTGGTGCGCAATGGCCAAGCGCTTCGCCACCGATGCCGGTTTCACTGTCTGCAACGAAGCGCTGCAGATCCACGGCGGCTACGGCTACATCCGCGAATACCCGATCGAACGCCTGCTGCGTGACTGCCGCGTGCACCAGATCTTGGAAGGCACCAACGAGATCATGCGGGTGATCGTTGCCCGTCACCTGCTCAACACCGAAGAGGAACTGCGATGAAGGATTGGCGTACCCAGGAGCACGTGGGCCTGAAGGTCGAGGCCGATGGCCACACCGCCGTGGTCACCCTGCACAACCCGCCGGCGCATACCTGGACCGTGCACAGCCTGTCCGCGCTGCGCGACCTGGTGGCTGCGCTCAATGCGGACCGCGACATCTACGCGCTGGTGATTACCGGTGACGGCGAAAAGTTCTTCTCCGCCGGCGCAGATCTGAACCAGTTCGCCTCCGGCGACAAGGCCGCCGCGCGCGAGGCCGCACGCCGCTTCGGCGAAGCCTTCGAGGCGCTGTCCGGCTTCCGCGGCGTGTCGATCGCCGCAATCAACGGCTATGCGATGGGCGGCGGGCTGGAATGCGCGCTGGCCTGCGACCTGCGCATCATCGAAGACCACGCCCAGGTCGCGCTGCCGGAGGCCACCGTCGGCCTGCTGCCGTGCGCCGGTGGTACCCAGAACCTGCCACGGCTGGTGGGCGAGGGCTGGGCCAAGCGCATGATCCTGCTGGGCGAGCGCATCAATGCCGAGACCGCGCTGCGCATCGGCCTGGCCGAGGAGAAGGTCGGCAAGGGCGAGTCCAAGGCGCTGGCGCTGGAATGGGCGAAGAAGGCCGGCAAGCAGAGCCCGACCAGCATCGCGGCCTGCAAGACGCTGGTGCAGTCCACCCGCACCGGCACCCACGCCTCGGCGCTGGTGGCCGAACGCGAGGCCTTCGTCGATCTGTTCGATACCGCCGACCAGGTCGAGGGCGTGAACGCCTTCCTGGAAAAGCGCGCCGCGCGGTGGAAGAACGCATGACCACGGTCGCCGACGAAGCGCCGGTCCTGTTCGAAGAGCGCGTGGCCGGCAATGGCGCGCGCATCGGCATCGCCACGCTGAACGCGCCGCGCACGCTCAATGGCTTCTCGCTGCCGATGGCGCACCTGCTGCTGAAGCAGCTCAATGCCTGGGCCGACGACGACGGCATCGCGATGGTGGTGCTGCAGGGCGCCGGTGAAAAGGCGTTCTGCGCCGGCGGTGACCTGCACAGCCTGTACCAGAGCATGCGTGCATTCCGCGAGGCCGGCCGCAGCGATATCCGCGACAACGACTACGCGGCCGAGTTCTTCGACGTCGAGTACCGCGTGGATTACCTCATCCACACCTATGCCAAGCCGATCCTGTGCTGGGGCCATGGCATCGTCATGGGAGGGGGCATCGGCCTGATGTCCGGTGCCAGCCACCGCGTGGTCAGCGAGCGCTCCAAGCTCGCGTTCCCGGAGATCACCGTCGGTCTGTTCCCGGACGTGGGTGGCAGCTGGCTGCTGCCGCGCGTGCCGGGCAAGGGTGGCCTGTTCCTGGCCTTGACCGGTGCACTGCTCAACCCGGGCGATGCGATCTATGCCGGCCTGGCCGACGTGCACGTGGCCGAAGCGCGCCGCAGCGATGTGTTCGATGCACTGCTGCAGGTGGCCTGGTCGCGCGACGCCGCGAGCAACCACGAGCGCCTGGGCCACCTGCTGCAATCGTATGCCAGCGATGCCGCGACCGGTCCGCTGCTGGCCAACGCGGCGAAGGTCGACGCACTGTGCGACGGCGATGACCTCGATGCCATCGTCGAAGGCATCGCCCACCTGCAGACCGAGGATGCCTGGCTGCAGGCCGCCCAGAAGACCCTCGCGGCCGGCGCGCCCGGTTCGGCGCGGCTGGCGTTCGAGCTGCAGCGCCGCAGTGCGGGCCAGGATCTGGCTGCGGTCTACCGCCTGGAATACATCGTCGCCCTGCACTGCGCTGCCCACGGCGATTTCGCCGAAGGCATCCGTGCGCTGCTGATCGACAAGGACCGCACGCCGTCGTGGAACCCGGCCACGCTGGCCGAAGCCAGCGCCCTGTGGGCCGATACGTTCTTCGCTTCGCCCTGGGCCGATGCCGCGCATCCGCTGGCCGACCTGGGTACCCCTGCCGCTGAAAGGAGCCTGGCATGAGCCGCATTGCATTCATTGGGTTGGGCAACATGGGTGGCCCGATGGCCGCCAATCTGGTCAAGAACGGCCACACCGTGCGCGTGTTCGATCTGGTGCCGGCCGCCGTGCAGGCCGCCGTCGACGCCGGTGCCGGTGCCGCGTCGTCAGCACGTGACACCCTGGCCGACGCCGAGGTGGTGATCTCGATGCTGCCGGCCAGTCGCCACGTCGAAGGCCTGTACCTGGGCGATGACGGCATTCTCGCCGCGATTCCGGCCGGCGCGCTGGTCATCGATTGCAGCACGATCGCTCCGGCCAGCGCCCGCAAGGTGTCCGAAGCGGCGGCCGCACGCGGCCTGCAGATGATCGATGCGCCGGTTTCCGGCGGCACGGCCGGTGCCCAGGCCGGCACCCTCACCTTCATCGTCGGTGGTGAGGAGGATGCACTGGAGCGTGCGCGCCCGGTGCTGCAGGCGATGGGCAGGAACATCTTCCACGTTGGCGCCAGTGGTGCCGGCCAGGTGGCCAAGCTGTGCAACAACATGGCGCTGGGCGTGATCATGGCCGTCACCGGCGAGGCCATCGCACTGGGCGTGGCGCACGGTCTGGACCCGAAGGTGCTGTCGCAGATGATGGCGGTGAGCACCGGCCGCAGCTGGGCCACCGAAGTGTGCAATCCGTGGCCGGGCGTGCTGGAGAATGCGCCGGCCTCGCGTGGCTACAGCGGCGGCTTCGGCAGTGACCTCATGCTCAAGGACATGGGCCTGGCAGTGGAAGCGGCGATGAGTGTCGGTGCCTCGATCCCGCTGGGTGAAGTGGCCCGCAACCTGTATTCGATGAATCACCAGGCCGGGCGCGGCAAGCTGGATTTCTCCAGCGTCGTACAGCTCATCACCAGCGAGAAGTAAGCGAATGCGTCCCCGGCCGCGTGCCGGGGCCCACCCGGGGTGGGATGGGCGGATGCCTGGTTTCGACCGGCATCCGCCCATTTTTTTGCGCTCAGGCGACGATCAGCGTCACGTCGATGTTGCCGCGGGTGGCATTCGAGTACGGGCACACGATGTGCGCCTTCTGCACAAGCGCTTCAACCTGCTCGCGCGGCACGCCCGGCACGTTGATGGTCAGCTCGGCCTCGATGCCGAAGCCGGTCGGGATCTGGCCGATGCCCACCTTGCCGGTCACGGTGGTGTCGGCCGGCAGCGCGACCTTGGCCTGGCCGGCCACGAACTTCAGCGCGCCCAGGAAGCAGGCCGAGTAGCCGGCGGCGAACAGCTGCTCCGGGTTGGTGCCCGGGCCGCCCGCGCCGCCCAGCTCGCGCGGGGTCGACAGCTGGATGTCGAGCACGTTGTCGGAGGAGACGGAACGGCCTTCGCGGCCGCCGGTGGAGGTGGCCTGGGCGGTGTACAGAACCTTTTCGATGGACATCGGGATGCTCCTGGTCAGTGGGTGGTAGTGCGTTGGAGCCTACTTTGCCCGCTTTCCAAGGACGATGGGTGACAGACCGTCTGAGAAATTTGACCGATCGTCCTGCCTGTCTAGATCGTCCATTCCCGATCGGTGGTGAACATGATCGTCAGCCACCGGTCCGGCGAGGCTTCGCCCAGTGCATCGCCGATCTCGTCACGCAGCTGGTCCCACTCCCGCAGGGGCCGCGGCGGATCATCGGCCTGGACCACGAAGAACAGCTCGATCTGCTCGCCACGTCCCACCTGCGCCACATAGCTGCGGTGTTCGACGAAGCCATGCCTGGCGACGATCGTGCGCGCCACGGCGTCCACGTGGGCCTGCAGCTCCGGTGGGGTCACCAGCAGGATGCCGGCCAATGCCCGCCGCACCGTGCCCAGCGGCGCGATCATCACCAGTACGCAGACGAAGGCGAGGATGGCCGGGTCGATGTACGGCCCGATCCAGTCCCACGCGGTGCCACGCACCAGCGCGCCGCCCAGGAAGGCGACCAGATAACAGGCCGACATGCTGGCCGCGATCATCCAGTTCTTCGCGTCCAGCGCGATGAACTCCGAACCGATGCGGCGGTTGGCGCGCAGCACGAACACGCCCAGCGCTGCCTCGGCCAGCAGGGACAGCGCGGCGAAGATCATCGCCGGCCCCAGCGCGATGTGGCGGCCGCCGGACATCAGCGCGTCCACGGCATTGACCAGTGCATACAGCGCCGCACCGATCATCAGCGTGCCGCTCACGCCCAGCACGATCGGTTCCAGGTGCCAGAAGCCCATGGTAAAGCGCTGGTTGAGGCGCGACTGCAGCGCATCGGTGTTGGTCGACAGCGCGATCAGGCGCGCGACCAGCAGCGACAGCCAGGTCATCACCACATCGATCAGCCCGTAGATGCCATCGAAGATGATGAGCGAGGAATTGGCCAGCAGGCCGAACACCACCGCAGTCAGCGCCAGCAGCAACGCACCGGCAATCGACAGGCGCAGCACCCCCTGTTCGGTGGTGGGGTCGAAGAAGTGGGGGCGATCGGTAGCCATGACCCGATTGTAGAGCGGAGCCATGCGCTGTCCGGTGCGCGGATTCGCCGCGGCGAGGGTCTGGTACGTACCGTCGGGTCCTGACCCGCGGGTGGATAGGGCGGGCGCTGCGGGCGAATCCGCCGATCGGCTGATCTCCGGTGCCATTCAGCCACCCGGTGTAAACTATTGATCTCACTGGCAATGCCAGTCTCCACGATCAACGCCACGATGACGTCCGCCACCGCCCGTTACGCCGATTCCCTGCGCCTGTCCGTCGCCCCGATGATGGACTGGACGGACCGCCATTGCCGCGTGTTCCATCGCGTGCTGGCTCCCGGGGCGCGGCTGTACACGGAGATGGTGCACGCCAACGCGGTCATCCATGGTGACCGCGAGCGCCTGCTCGGCTTCGACCGCAGCGAACAGCCGCTGGCCCTGCAGCTGGGTGGCAGCGATCCGGCCCTGCTGGCGCAGGCCGCGCGCATCGCCGCGGACTGGGGCTACGACGAGGTCAACCTCAACTGCGGCTGCCCGTCCGATCGCGTGCAGGCCGGCCGCTTCGGCGCCTGCCTGATGCGCGAGCCGGTGCTGGTGGCCGAATGCGTGGCCGCGATGGTCCATGCGGTCGACATCCCGGTGACCGTGAAGTGCCGTCTGGGCGTGGATGAGGACAACGAGTACGAGGCGTTCGCCCGCTTCGTCGACCGCCAGGTCGCTGCCGGTGCAGCGATGGTGGTGGTGCACGCGCGCAATGCCTGGCTGAAGGGCCTGTCGCCCAAGGAGAACCGTGAGGTTCCGCCGCTGAAGTACGACTGGGCCTACCGCCTGAAGCAGGAGCGGCCCGCACTGCCGGTGGTGCTCAACGGTGGCCTGGCCAGCATCGAAGCCGTGCAGGCCCAGGCCGGCCATGTCGATGGCGTGATGCTGGGCCGGGCCGCGTACCACGATCCCTATCTGCTGCATCAGCTGGAAGCGCTGCACACCGGTACGCCGCTGCGGTCGCGCGCGGACCTGCTGCGCGCGCTGCGCCCGTATGTCGAGGCCCGTCTGGGCGAGGGCATGGCTCTGAAGCACATCACCCGTCACCTGCTCGGCCTGTTCCATGGGCAGCCCGGTGGGCGCGCGTTCCGCCAGGTATTGAGCGAGGGTGCGCACCGTCCAGGCGCCGACTGGACATTGGTCGAACAGGCCCTTGCCGTCACCGAGCGCGACGCTGACCGTGCCGCTGCGTGACGTCCGTCACATTCCTGACTTGACAACGCCGGCCGATTCGTCCCGAATGTTCACTTATATGAACAAACCTGCGGTTCGCCCGGAAAAGTTCAGATCGGATTCACTGCCCCAAACCAAGAATTTGCAAAGGAATTGTAAAGACCGGGTCCCGCACCCGGTTCCCGGATTTACGACTTTTGAACGAATCGCCGTGCTCGGCTAGGATCGCATCGATGTCTTCCGCTCCCCTCCATTGCCGCATTGCCCTGGCCACCTGCGTGGTGCTGGCGGCTGCGCCGCTGTCGTCGGCAATGGCACAGCAGCCCCCGCGTGCGGAACACGGCCGGGCGGAGATGATGGAGCGGAGCGAGCGGGGTGGCCGTGGCGACGAGCGCTCGCTGTCCGATGCCGTGCGCCGCGTGCAGCGCACCACCGGTGGCCACATCCTGGGTGCCGAACGGGTGCCGTTCGATGGTCGTGACATCAACCGGGTCAAGTACATGGACGACCGGGGCCGGGTCCGCTACATGGACGACCCCGCCCCGTCGCGTTCACAGCCGCGCACGCCGCGGTCGGATATGTCTTCACTACGCGGCGATAACCCCTGAACAGGGATAGTTGTCGCTATCAACCCGTACCCCACTGGCCTCCGGGCCACACCCAGGACACTAGGGAGAGTTCATGCGTATCCTTCTGGTCGAAGACGAAGCCCCGCTGCGTGAGACCCTGGCAGCCCGGCTCAAGCGCGAAGGCTTTGCCGTCGATGCTGCGCAGGACGGCGAGGAAGGCCTCTACATGGGGCGCGAAGTCCCGTTCGACGTCGGCATCATCGACCTCGGCCTGCCCAAGATGTCGGGCATGGAGCTGATCAAGGCGCTGCGTGACGAGGGCAAGAAGTTCCCGGTGCTGATCCTGACCGCGCGGTCGAGCTGGCAGGACAAGGTCGAGGGCCTGAAGCAGGGCGCCGACGATTACCTGGTCAAGCCGTTCCACGTCGAAGAGCTGCTGGCCCGCGTCAACGCGCTCCTGCGCCGCGCCGCCGGCTGGAGCAAGCCGACGCTGGAATGCGGCCCGGTCGCACTGGATCTTGCCGCGCAGACGGTCAGCGTTTCCGGCAGCAATGTCGACCTGACCAGCTACGAGTACAAGGTGCTGGAGTACCTGATGATGCATGCCGGTGAACTGGTCTCCAAGGCCGACCTCACCGAGCACATCTACCAGCAGGACTTCGACCGCGACTCGAACGTGCTGGAAGTGTTCATCGGCCGCCTGCGCAAGAAGCTGGACCCGGACGGCGAGCTGAAGCCGATCGAGACGGTGCGCGGCCGCGGCTACCGTTTCGCGATCCCGCGCAACGAGGGCTGAGCCGGCTCACCCTGGCGATTGCACGATGTCCGGCCGTCTGTGGTTCTTCCGACGCTGGCGGCCGCGCTCCCTGCAGGCGCGCCAGCTGTTCGCCGCGTCCGTGGGCCTGGTCGCGTTCCTGGCCCTGGCCGGTTACGCGCTCGACGCCGCCTTCGCCGATACGGCGAAGGCCAACCTGCGTGAGCGCCTGAAGAACTACGCCACCGCCTATGCGGCCGGCATCGACTTCACCCGCGATCGTTCGCTGTACATCCGCGAGCAGCCACCGGACCCGCGCTTCGACGTGCCCGGCAGCGGTCTCTACCTGCAGGTGGTGATGCCGGACGGCAAGGGCAATTCAATGTCGGCCGAAGGCCCGATGCTGCCCACCGTCGGCGGCGGCCTGCTTGCGCCACGCCAGGAGGTATTCGAAGGCCCGCTGCCGATGATCCAGATCGACGGCAGCCAGGGTTCGGTGTACCGCTACGGCCTGGGCCTGGTGTGGGACGCCGATGCCGATCCCGCCACCGAGTTCCCGTACACCATCTACGTGATGGAAGACTCGCGCGCGCTCGGTGCGCAGCTGCGGGTGTTCCGCAGCCGTGTCTGGTTCTACTTGGGTGGCATCGGCCTGATCCTGCTGCTGCTGCAGACGGTCATCCTGCAGTGGAGCCTGCGTCCGCTGCGTCGCGTGATCACCGAGCTGACCAAGGTGCAGCGCGGCGAGACCGAGCGCATGAGCGAGCGCCACCCGCGCGAGCTGGAACCGCTGACCGACAGCATCAATGCCTTCATCGAGAGTGAGCGCGAGAACCTCGAACGCCAGCGCAACACGCTGGCGGATCTTGCGCACAGCCTGAAAACGCCGATCGCGGTGCTGCGCACGCAGATGGACAGCGGTGCCGGTGATGGCGCGCTGCGCGAAGAGCTGGACGTGCAGCTGCAACGCATGAACAACCTGGTGTCATATCAGCTGGCGCGCGCTGCGTCGTCGGGCCACAAGCTGTTCTCCGCACCGTTGCCGATCGAGTCCAACGCCGAAGAGATCGTGCGGGGCCTGGAAAAGGTCTATGCGGCCAAGGGCGTGCTGTGCGAGTTCGACATCGATCCGGCCGCGCGCTTCCATGGCGAGCCGGGTGACCTGCAGGAACTGCTGGGCAATCTGCTGGAAAACGCCTTCAAGTGGGCCAAGCGCCGTGTCCTGCTGACCGCGCAGCCCCTGCCGGCACCGAATGCACGCCGCGCCGGCCTGCTGCTGGCCGTGGACGACGACGGCCCGGGCATCGCGCCGGACGATATCGGCAAGGTGCTGCAGCGTGGCGTACGTGGCGACGAACGCGTGCAGGGCCACGGCATCGGCCTGTCGATCGTGCAGGACCTGATCAAGGATTACCGCGGCGAACTGGCGGTCGGCCGTTCCAGCGAACTGGAAGGCGCCCGCTTCGAAGTGCGTCTGCCGCCGGGCCCGTAGGGCGGGCCTGCTTCGATCCACCGGTCAACGCGAATGCAGGCAGCGCCGGGCCACGCCCGGCGAACCGATGACATGGCTCAGCCACCCAGCGCCGGCGGTTCACCATAGAAGCGCCGCAGATGCGCGGCGACATCGGGCAGCGCTTCGGCCAGCACGTCCGGGGCGGAGAAGTGGTACTCGCTGGCGACCGCGAAGAACTCCTCCGGTGCTTCGGCGGCATACGGGTCGATCAGCGTCTCCTGGCCGGCATCCACCTGCGCGCAGAACGCATCGTAGGACTGCTGGAAGACAGCAGCCCACTCACGTTGCCACGCACGCGGCAGCGGCGGCGTGCCGTCCATCGCGCCATCGAGCGCATCGAGCTTGTGCACCATCTCGTGCACGGCCACGCAGTAGCCCTCGTGCGGTGCGGCCAGATCGGCCTGCACGTCGGCCCAGGACAGGATCAACGGCCCGCTGTCCCACGATTCGCCGATCAGCTCGTCGTCCCATTCGTGCAGCACGCCCGCCGCATCCATGTGGCTGCGATGCACGCGGAATGCGTCGGGGTACACGATCAGCTGCGACCAGCCCTGCAGCCCCACCTCGCCGAACTCGAGCAGTGGCAGGCAGCACAGGGCCGCCAGCAGCACGCCGTCGGCGGCTTGCAACTGCAGGTTGCCGATCGGGGTGATGGTCTTCTCATGCAGGAAGCGCGCCGCCAGCGTGCGCAGCCGGGCGCGTCGTTCGTCGGAAAGCCCCTGCAGCCATGCCGCACGGCGGCAGGCCTCATCCCAGTATGCGTCTTCGATCGGCCGCGGTGCGGGCCGCAGCCACTGCAGCAACGACTTGATCAGCGGAACATTCCCGGCAGGTAGCTGTGCCACTTCGGCGCACGCAGCCGCTGCAGCATGTCCTCATCGCTGCCGCCACCGCCGGTGCTGGTGGCGCTGCTGGCCGCCGGGCGTGCCGGAGCAGGCTTGGCCGTGGTGGTCGATGCCGTCGGTGCGCGCTGCGAGGCGGCATCGCCGTTGGAGGACACACAGGCGCCGCGGCTGTCATCCAGTGCTGCTGTGGCCGACGCCGCGAAGGGCATCGTCAGCAGGATCAGGCAATGGGCATAACGGCGCATTGACGACATCCACGTTAAGGGAAGGTGAGTTCCCGATTCTAGCCCGAACCCGGCACCGGATTGGAAGCCCGCCGCCGGCCCCGTGGCGGGCGTCGCTGGCGGCTTTCCCGCATAATTCCGTCCTGACTTCGTGGAAGCTGCCGTGGACGATCGCCAATTGCTGGCCAAACTCGCTGCCGGTCGCCTGTCCGGCGACGCCCTGGCCCGTGAGCTGGGCCAGACCCGGGCGGCAATTTGGAAGCGCATTCAAGGGCTTAGGGCCGCAGGTGTCGATATCGAGGGCCGTGCCGGCGAAGGCTATGGCCTGACCCGCCCGGTCGAGCTGCTGGACCCGGCGACCATCCGTGCCGCCCTGCCGGCCGATGCCCTGTCCCTGCTGCATGACTTGCAGGTGGCCTGGACGGTGGATTCCACCAATGCCGAATTGCTGCGGTGCAGCGCGCTCCAGCGCGGGGTCAGCGTCCTGCTGGCCGAACGCCAGACCGGAGGGCGGGGGCGGCGCGGCCGCACCTGGGCCTCGCCGCTGGCGGCCCACGTCTATCTGTCGGTGCTGCGCCTGTTCTCCGGGGGCCTTGGCCGGCTGGCGGGGCTGAGCCTGGTTGCCGGTATCGCCGTGGCCGAAGCGCTGCACGATCTGGGTTTCACCCAGGCGCAGCTGAAGTGGCCGAATGATCTGATCGTCGATGGCCGTCGCAAGCTGGTCGGCCTGCTCGCCGAGGGCGGCGGCGAATACGCCGGTCCGGCCCGCGCGGTGATCGGCATCGGCATCAACACGCACATGCCGCCCTCGTTCGCCGAGCAGATCACCCAGCCCTGGGTGGATCTGGACACACTGGCCGGCGCGCCGGTCGACCGCAACATCGTCGTCGCCGCCGTGCTCGCACGGCTGCTGCCGGCGCTGGAGGAATTCGATCGCGAAGGGCTGGCCCCGTTCCTGCCGCGCTACGCCGCCTTCGACATGCTGGCCGGCCGCGAGGTGCGCGTCGAGCTGGAGGGGCAGTGGCAGCACGGCACCGCACTGGGCCTGGCCGATGACGGCGCGCTGCGCGTGAGCATCGACGGCTGCGAGCGCCGCCTGCATGCCGGCGAAGTCACGGTGAGGGCGGCATGAGCGACTGGTTGTTCGACCTGGGCAATTCGCGCTTCAAGTTCGCGCCGTTGCAGGGGGATCGCGCGGGTGACGTACAGGCCTGGGCGCATGGCGCCGAAGGCATGGCCGGGCAGCCGCCGCACAGCCTGCCCAGCGGCGCGACGGCGTTCGTCGCCAGCGTGGCCGCACCTTCGCTGACCAGCGCCATGCTGGAACAGCTGCAGCGGCGCTTCGACCACGTGCATGTGGTGCGCACCAGCGCCGAATGCGCAGGCGTGCGCATCGCCTACGCGCGCCCGGAGAAGTTCGGCGTGGATCGCTTCCTTGCCCTGCTGGCCGCCGCCAAGGCGCAGCGCCCGGTGCTGGTGGTGGGCGTGGGCACGGCGCTCACCATCGACCTGCTCGATGCCCGTGGCCAGCATCACGGCGGCCGCATCGCCGCATCACCCACCACCATGCGCGAAGCACTGCATGCGCGCGCCGTGCAGCTGCCCGCCAGTGGCGGCGATTACAGCGAGTTTGCCAATGACACCGCCGACGCACTCGCCTCCGGTTGCGATGGTGCTGCGGTGGCGCTGGTCGAGCGCAGTGCGCAGCAGGCGCAGGCACTGCTGGGTGTGATGCCGTCGCTGCTGGTGCACGGCGGCGGCGCGCCCGCGCTGATGCCATTGCTGGACGGCGCCGATTACCACCCCTCGCTGGTGCTGGACGGCCTCGCCCGCTGGGCGGTGCACCAGCCCGCAGGCTAGTATCCGCGCATGCTCACCCGTGCCCTGATCGTCGTTCTGGCCATCCTCAATCTTGGCGTTGCCTGCTGGTGGCTGCTGCGCGATGCGCCGCAGAAGCCTGCGCCGCCACCGCGGCCCGCCGGCGTGGCCGAACTGCGCTGGGTGCCCGGCGGCACCGATGCGGCGGTGGCCGCGCAGGCATCGTCGGAGGCACCGGCGCCAGCACTGGTGGAGCGCGACCCCGCAGCGGCGACCGCCGTGGCGTCCACTCCTGCCCCTGCCGCGCCGGCCACGCCGCAAGCCGAGCCGGCCAAGACGCCGACTGCGGAAGCAACCTCCAGCCCGACGCCAGCGCCGGCGCCGGTCGCACCGCCGGTCGCGCAGGCGCCTGCCGTCAGCGAGCCGCCGCGCTGCATCGCGTTGGGTCCGTTCGCCGATCGTGCCGCCGCCAGCGCGGCGCAGAGCCGGGCCGGCGCGCTGCTCAGCCAGGCACGCCTGCGCGAGCAGCCGGCCGCCAGCGGCAGCGCCCGCTACCGCGTGCTGCTGCCGGCCGCCGCCAGCCGCGAAGAGGCGCAGGCCACGGTCAAGCGCATCGTCGCTGCGGGCCTGGGCGACTACTACATCATCAGCCAGGGTGAGGACGCCAACGCCGTGGCGCTGGGCCAGTACCGCAACCGCGAAGGCGCCGAGCGGCGTATCGCTGCGGTGCAGGCCGCCGGCTTCCAGCCGCGCCTGGTGGCCAGCGGTGATGCCGGCCAGTGGTGGCTGGACGGGCAGCTGGCCGGCACCGCACAGCCTGCGCAGGTGCAGCAGCGCAGCGGCGCCGCCCGGCAACAGTCGCTGGAATGCGCGCGACTGCGCTAGAATCCCCCCACCGCGGCGCTGCCGCCGGTGCGTCACCCATGCCGCTTTAGCTCAGTTGGTAGAGCAACTGTCTTGTAACTCGGACGCGGTTGTTGTGGTGACGATCCAGAAGGCTAAGCGCGGCAAGGCTTTAGACTGGCCCGAGCGTAAACTGTGGGACAAGCCGGACACGGTTTGAGCAAGAGAAGTACGACATCGCCGCTTTAGCTCAGTCGGTAGAGCAACTGATTTGTAATCAGTAGGTCGTCCGTTCGATTCGGACAAGCGGCACCAATTTGGGAGGGGCAGCCCCACAGGCTGTCCCTTTTTTAACGTGTGTTGCTTACTAACTCGTGGCGTCGCGATATGGTTCCACTGTCTCTGAGCTTGAGACGACAGCAACATCTACTCTGCACAATGTATTAAGGCCGGAACAGAATGAATGAGAATTTGACATTGGACCTTCAAGCTGACGAGCGAGAGGCAGCGGCTGTTGCCGACCTTGTAAGTTACGACGACATTCACGTCTCCAAGTCAACTTTCCTAAACGGTCTCGCGAACCAGGTGCATCGCTGGTTCAGGCTAACGCCCAGCTTCGGACCGGAACTCGTTCAGGCGATGATGGAGCGTCTAGGAGTCCGTGACAATGAGACCGTCTTAGATCCTTTCGCTGGTGCCGGTACGACTCTCATTGAGGCCAAGCTTGAGGGTCGAGACGCTGTTGGCTTCGAAATCAATCCGCTGCTCCACTTCGTTAATGAAGCAAGTCTCGAATGGGGGGTGGCTCCTGAGCGTCTGCGCAATGAACTACCACGTCTCAGCGCTGCCGTAGCAGAAGCTGAAGGAGTGTCACTCGACGACCTCGAGGTAAACGGGCTCTCGATTCCGCCAATACATAATGCGACCCGTTGGTGGCGACCCGATGTGCTCGTTCAGCTCCTCTTCTTACGGCGCGCCATCTTCGCGACCGAAGACTCTCATTTAAGGCGCCTCCTCCTGCTTGCTCTTGCAGGAGTTCTCGTACCAGACCTCACCAATGTCACGCTCGGGCGGTTGCAGTTGCACTTTATTGACCGAAGCAACCATGACATTGATGTTTGGGCAATTTTCAGCAGCCATGTTGGCCGGATCGCTGACGATCTTGAGGAACTGCGCGCATCTGGAGCCCATTTGCGCGGAAGCGCCCGCTGTTATCACCAGAACAGCACTGACCTGTCCAACCTACAGTTGGATCGCCGCGTATCAGCGGTTATTACGTCACCGCCATACCCGAATCGGTATAGCTACGTATGGAATACGAGGCCTCACCTTTTTATGCTGGGGTTGATGAAAACCGCGAAGGAAGCGTCGGAGCTTGATAAGAGAACCATCGGCGGCACTTGGGGCACTGCGACCTCAGAGCTGTCCAAGGGGATCTTCACGCCGAGGAATTCTGCGGTTGCAGCCGTTGTGGGCCCCGTGGCTGAGGCAATAAGGGCGCAAGACAATCTAATGGCCAACTACGTGATGCACTACTTCAATCGCCTTTCTGCGCAAATTGAAGAGATGGAGCCAATCCTTACGAAGGACGCTCGCCTCGCGTATGTGGTTGGGAACTCATGGATAAAAGGCATCTACGTCGAAACTGACGTGATGCTAGGTGAAATTGTCGATCGCATGGGCCTTGGCTACCGCACGTTTGACGTACACAGATTCCGCCGACGCCACAGCGGCAAAAATCTCTTCGAGTCGATCGTCTACGCTAAGAAGTAATCTCGACCGCAGGTTGTTCACGAGCAACCTGCGCGAATGCGTGCGAAGTGAAGATGCTAGCCATGAGTTCGCGTACCTCTACGTGCACTCTGTCTCGCACCTCTGGTCGTTCGAGGATGCCCAGGAAATCCGCACCGAAGAGCTGAGTGGTGAAGTCAGAAGCTCCCTCGCCCTGAAGAAAGTGCCACCCAGCTCTAGTTAGCCGTGCGATCGCTTCGTCGCGCGGGCTGATTGCGGAGTAGATGAGGTAGAGAGGAAATAGGCCCTCGGCTTGCACGTACCCAGCCATATCCACATCTTTGCGCAGTCGGGCGCTGTCATTGGGATTGAAGTTGTACCGTATCTCAATCCCTACACCAGTCTCAGATCCGTCGGCGCCATATTTGGCCAGCACGGCGGACAAATGGGCCTTATCTTCGTCGGAAAGAAGCTCATATCGAAGGCCGATGTCAAGTTCAAGTCCGTTGAACTTTTCAGCGACATTTTCAGGCGCGACGTCAAAACGCGCAGACGCCACGAACCGGGGGATCTTGTCGTAAATCTCGCCTAGTCGCCGACCCACACTGATGCTCATGCGACCCATCAAGCGGACGAGTACATATTCAGGGCAGTCGAACGCAAACTTTGAATAGACCGGGTCGCCAGCAAGCTTCGAGAGCTCCTCATCGTAAGCTTCTTTTCCAAAGTCCTTTTCGATCTTGGTCCGCCATCCCGCGAGATGGTGGCGGATTGCGCCGAGGAACTTCTTTTCAGTGGGATCCAATCCGTCGTCATTCTGAGCATGTGCGTTCATGCAATGAGGCTAACCGCCCCTGCGGAATCACACAAGCCGATGAAAGCGATGTGCGTCGGTTGTCAAATCACCACAGGCCTTCGGTACTGAGTTTGTGGACCACGACGATTCCCAGATTGGCCCATGTCGCGTCCGGACGCATCGGCCTTGGCACTGAGCCGCCCGTACCTGACCGGACCTCCTGGACTCACCGGGGCGACCGCACAAACGTTGGCATATTCGCGCGCCGGCTTGTTGCATCATGTGTCTTGTCGGCGCCACCAGCCGCCGACCCAGCCAGGCTTTCGGCGGCCCAAACAGCCGAGGCCCGCCCCGCCGACTGAGGGGAGTAACGGGTCCATCTCTGCGACGCACAGCAGGCAGTCCCGACGCGGCACGTCGCCGCGCCGGGAGCCTGCCCGGAGTCACAAGAGATGGAAACGAACCTGCTCGCGGAGCTGCACTCGCTGCCCGACGACGCCCTGCTCACCGCCGACGAGGCCGCGCAGTTCCTGCGCCTCAAGTACACGACGCTCGCCTGGTACAGGTGCCAGGGCGTCGGCCCGAAGTTCTCCCGCGTCGGCCCGAAGCCAATCCGCTACCGCGTGGGCGACCTGCGCGACTACGCGAGCGGGCAGGCGATGGGGGAAGGAGTGCAGCGCGCCGCCCAGGCCGCGCTCGCCGGCCGCCGCCGTGCCGCCAGCCTTCGCAAGAAGTCGGAGGGCTGACCGATGGCCGCACAAGAAAAAGCCCACGGCGTGCTAGACCGCGGGCGCAAGGTTACGACTGACCAGGAGACGGAGCCTGCCAGAGCTCACGGGATCAATGATGCCGAGCGGTGCCCCGCCGATATGCCATCATTCGACGACGCCGAGTTCCTCGTCCGTGCCGGCTACGAGCTGATCCCCCTGCGGGGCGGCAGTAAGGCGCGCACACGATCTCCCGGAGGCGGCATGCTCAGCACGGAATGCGGGCGATCACCTTGATCTCGAAGTCGAATCCGGCAAGCCAGTTGACGCCTACCGCCGTCCAGTTGGGATAGGGCTTCTCGGGAAACACCTCGCTCTTTACGGTCATGACGGTTCCGAACTGGTTCTGCGGGTCCGTATGGAAGGTGGTCACGTCGACGATGTCGTCAAGCCCGCAACCACCGGCCTTCAGGGTTGCCTCCAGGTTCGCGAAGGCCAGGCGGACCTGCGCCTCGAAGTCGGGCTCGGGTGTCCCGTCGCTGCGGCTGCCCACCTGGCCGGACACGAACAGCAGGTCACCCGACTGGATCGCAGCCGAATAGGTCTGCGAGGTGTACAGGTCCTGCCGGCCGGCCGGGAAAACGGCATTGCGCTTGCTCATGGGATTCTCCAGAAGGGGATCGATGAGCCTCAAGGTAGTCCTCGGCATTGGCTGGATAAACGCCTATAAAGCGCCATCACTATTTGCCGAATCAAAACAATCGGCGGGCGTGGTGGCGCGCGGCTCATGCCGCGTGCAACTGCAGCTCCACATACTCCGCCAGCCCACGGCAGGCCAGCAGCAGGCCTTCGCGCGTGCCGTCGCCGATGTCGTCCTTTTCGGCGCCATCTACACGTACGCGCTCGGCGGCGTGGAATACCTCCAGCAGCGTGATCAGGCCGGCGGCGGCGCGGTCGGTACGCGCACGGGTCACGCCCTGGCCTGGGCTGGGCACGGGGCCCTTCCACGGTTGGCCATCGGCGGCATCGCCGCTGCGGATGCGCTGCAGGCAGCCCACCAGCGTGATCGGCTCAGGCAGATCAACGGCAGCGGAAAGCGCAGCTTCCAACGGCTCTGCCAGTTCGCGGGGCAGGTGCTCGGCGGCATCGCCCAGGGTGGCAAGCAGATAGGGGTAGCGGGGTGCGGTCATGGGACATCCTCATGCGGAACAGAGGCGCCACCCGCAAAGGGTGGCGGACGATGCGTGGTTCCAATACCGGAGTCGATGAACCGGCGGGCACAAGGCCCCCACGCACCGCCCGCCGTAGATCGGCAGACGGATTGCCAGCCGGCGCCACCCCGAGACAGGTGGCGCCGACTCACAAGCGTAAACAACATCGACTTCCGGGATTGGAGCCCGGGCCACCCGTTGTCGGTGGCGATTCATCATGCGCACGCGCAAACACCGCCCGCCAGTCATTCTTTCCAATGACTTCGTGCGATTCGAAAGAAAAAATGAATTATCGCTTTTGACCTGTTTCGCGCGATGTAAAGGCAAAAGCGACATCCTGCGCGAGGCCTTTGCAAGGGCGGAATTCCAGTGATCCCACGCGCGGCAATGGACGCGACATACGCGAAGTAAAGCTGGCTTAACCGGTGCGGCAGACGACGGCAGTCACGATGCTAACGGCAATGGCCGGCAAGTGCAGCGCCGATCCTGATGGTGCTGAAGGATCGGCACTGGCGTAGACGCCTCAGTGCTGCCATCCGCCCAGCCCGGGTGGCCCTGCATCCGCGCATGCGTCGTCATGGCCCATCGCTCACGTGCGGGCTGGCTACATCGCCCACGGGCGCCCGGCCGTGCTGATTCCGACACTGTGTTGCCATGCGGTGTTCCGCCACCGCCGACCGCGTCTGCCCTGCTGCACCGCCGCGAGTCGTGTCACACAGCTCTGGCTAGACTGTGCTTCTTTTTCCGTTGCAGGAGGCACCCATGGCCCATCCCATTTCCGTCTCGTTGATCGGCGTCCCCACCGATGTCGGTGCCGGCCATCGGGGCGCGCGGCTGGGGCCGGAAGCGCTGCGCGTGGCGGGCCTGCCGGAGGCGCTGGCGGCGCGCGGTGTGGACGTGCGCGATCTGGGCAACCTGGACGGCCCGCGCAACCCGTGGACCGAGCCGGTCGAAGGCTACCGCCATCTGGACGAGGTGGTGGCCTGGAACCATGCACTGATGGAGGCCAGCTATGCCGAGCTGCAGGCCGGGCGCATGCCGATCATGCTCGGCGGCGACCATTGCCTGGGCATCGGCTCGATCACCGCAGTGGCCCGCTGGTGCCGCGAGCAGGGCAAGACCCTGCGCGTGCTGTGGCTGGATGCACACTCGGACTTCAACACCAGTGATGTCACGCCCTCGGGCAACATCCACGGCATGCCGGTGGCCTGCCTGTGCGGGCTGGGGCCGGAGGCACTGACCCGTCTGGGCGGCAGTGCGCCGGCAATCACGCCCGCCCAGGTGCACCAGATCGGCATCCGCTCGGTGGACCCGGAAGAGAAGCGCCTGATCAAGACCCACAAGGTCGATGTCTACGACATGCGCTACATCGACGAGAACGGTATGAAGCGCACCGTGGAGGCCGCGCTGGCCGGGATCGATGACAGCACCCATCTGCATGTCAGCTTCGATGTCGACTTCCTCGACCCGAGCATTGCACCCGGCGTCGGCACCACTGTGCCGGGCGGGGTGAACTACCGCGAAGCGCAGCTGGTGATGGAAATGATCGCCGACAGCGGGCGCATGGGGTCGCTGGATATCGTCGAGCTCAATCCGCTGCTGGACAAGCAGAACGCCACCGCCGAACTGGCCGTGGACCTGGTGGAAAGCCTGTTCGGCAAATCCACGCTGATGCGCGATTGAGGGCATCCCTGAACGGATCGCCGATCCGTTCACACCCGCTGCACGCCGCAGCCGCCAGATTGCACCTCACGCGGCGGCGGTGGCTTCGGCCCCTGCCTGCCGAGCGACATAACCCCATCCGCGTTGTAGCGGTGAAGCGGCGAACCCAAGGAGAAGCCCATGAAGCGCGTAGTTGCCCTGATGCTGTTGTCGATGTTCTCGGTGGCCATGCTGGCCGGCTGCAACACCGTTGCCGGTGCCGGCAAGGACGTGCAGAAGGCCGGTGAAAAGGTCGAGGATGCCGCCAAGGGCAACTAAGCCCGACGCGGTGTGGAACAGAAAAAGGCCGGGATCTTCCCGGCCTTTTTTGTGCGTGTGTGCTGCCGTGTTGTTGCCATCGCGTGTGGCGATGGAGTGAACCATTCAAGCACGTGAGCATGTGTTTCATGAGCGGTTGACCGCCTTTCAACAGCGGATGCGGGAAGCTGCAGTCACGGTAAGAACGCCGTTGCAACCAAGGATTTCCAGCAATGAACAAAGACATCATTTCCGGCAAGTGGTCGCAGCTGAAGGGCAAGGCCCAGGCCAAGTGGGGCGATCTGACCAACGACGATTTCGATGTAGCCGAGGGCAATGCCGAATATCTGGCCGGCCGCCTGCAGGAACGGTATGGCTGGGCCAAGGATCGCGCCGAGAAGGAAGTCCGTGACTTCGAAGACAGCGTGCGCAAGGACTACCCGGACTATAAGTAAGCAGCCGGCGGTAAGCGGTTCCCCCACGTCGACGCCCGCACCCTTTGGTGCGGGCGTCGTGCTGTCAGGGACTCAACGTGTCGGCGGATCCGGCACGTAGCGGTTCGGAAACGCCTGCGGCTCGCGCGGCAGGCGCGAAGGCGGGTCGAGCACGATGCCGCGTGCGCGCAGCGCGCGTGCGCTGTCGTAACGCAGCTGCACGACCTGCGCCGGCGTGCGGCTGGCCCGTTCGAATGCGGTATCGCGCACAGAGGAGCGTTCGCGCGCGCCGTGACCGGTGCCCAGCGACGGTGCCTGCGACCGCGCTGAGTAGCCGTCCATGCGGCTGGCGCTGGCGTCCGCAGCGGATTCCGCAGCGGCCGGCGCCGGGGCACCACGGCGCAGCAGCGGCTCCGGTCGGAGCGGCCAGCGACGGGCCTCCTCGAACACTGCCGCGCCGATCACCCCGATGTTGTCCGCACGGCCGGTACGGCTGGCATAGCTGCCACTGGGGCTGCTGAAGACGAACTGCGCCACTTCATCCTGGCTCTTGCGCCAGCCGGTGATGTCGGCGCGCTGGCCGGGGTTGAGCACATAGCCGGTCTGAGACGGGTCGGCATCTTCGCCGGAGATGGCATTGATGCCATCCACCGAGAGCACCACCAGCACCCGCCGCGGGCTGTCGTTGTACAGGCGTACCGCATAGCGATGGCCGCGCTCGCCCGCCACCCAGCGCTGTCCATCGGCTGCATGGCTGCGCAGTTCGGTGCCGCGGTCGCGGTCGATCAGGGTCATCCGCACAGGGCCGTCCTGCGGCATCGGCGGTGGCGGCGGAACCGGGCGGAAGCCGGCCAGGGGCAGGATCAGCAGCAGGGGCAGCAGGCGTTTCATGTGGGAACTCCGGTGGGCTCGGGTGAATGAACGACCCGCAGGCCCTGACGGGGTTGGCCGTGGGCACGGTAAACTGGTTCCGTTCATCGAAGGTTTCCCCACGCAGTCATGACGACCCGAGTCCTTACCGGCATCACCCCCTCCGGCACCCCCCATCTGGGCAACTACGTTGGCGCCATCCGTCCGGCCATCGCGGCCAGCCGCACCCCGGGGATCGAGAGCTTCTTCTTCCTGGCCGACCTGCACAGCCTGATCAAGGCGCAGGATCCGCAGCGCACCCAGCGCGCGACCCTGGAGATCGCAGCCAGCTGGCTGGCCTGCGGCCTGGATCCGGAACACGTCTGGTTCTACCGCCAGAGCGACATCCGCGAAACCACCGAACTGATGTGGTTCCTGACCGCGATCGCCAGCAAGGGCATCCTCAATCGTGCCCATGCCTACAAGGCAGCGGTGGACAAGAACCGCGAGGAAGGCCTGGACGAGGATGCCGGCGTCAGCGCCGGGCTGTTCATGTACCCGGTGCTGATGGCTGCCGACATCCTGATCTTCAAGGCCAACCAGGTGCCGGTCGGTCGTGACCAGATCCAGCACATCGAGATGGCCCGCGACTTCGCCCAGCGCTTCAATCACGTCTACAGCAAGGAATACTTCCCGCTGCCGGAGGTGGTGATCGATGAGCAGGTGGCCACGCTGGCCGGCCTCGACGGCCGCAAGATGAGCAAGAGCTACCACAACACCATTCCGCTGTTCGCGCCGCGCGAGGAGCTGAAGAAGCTGGTGTTCTCGATCCTGACCGACTCGCGCGCACCGGGTGAGCCCAAGGACACCGAGGGCTCGGCGCTGTTCCAGATGTACCAGGCCTTCGCTACCCCGGAGCAGACCGCTGCTTTCGCCCGGGCATTCGCCGAGGGCATCAGCTGGGGCGATGCCAAGCAGCAGTTGTTCGAGCGCATCGACGGTGAGCTGTCACCGTTGCGCGAGCGTTACAACGCGCTGATGGCCGAGCCGGAAAAGATCGAGGCGCTGCTGAAGCGCCGTGGCCAGCAGCTGCGCGAGACGTTCGCGATGCCGCTGCTGGATGAGCTGCGGCACGCCGTGGGGTTGCGCGACCTGTCCACCGCCGGCGACATCGCCAGCGAGGATGCCGGCGCTGCCCGCGTGGCGCCGCCGCAGTTCAAGCAGTACCGCGAGAAGGATGGTCGCTTCTACTTCAAGCTGACCGCCGGCGACGGCACGCTGCTGATGCAGAGCATTGGTTTTGATTCGCCGCGCGATGCCGGCCAGCTGATCGCCGTGATCAAGCAGGCCGAGCAGGGTGATGCGCTGCAGAGCGAGCTGTTCAAGCTGGAGGCGGAGGTTGACGCGGTCCTGGCGGCACTGGCGGTGCTGCGCGAAGATGCCTGAGCGGAGGGTGCTGTAACGCCGGGCCCATGCCCGGCGGCGCTACCTGATGCACCCCGCCGGGCATGGCCCGGCGCTACCGGTGGATCTGGAGCCGGGCATGGCCCGGCGCTACCGATGGATGTGGAGCCGGGCATCGGGCCCGGCGCTATGGAAGGAGTCTGCGATGGCGTGGTTGTCGCTGCTGCTTTTCCTGCCCTGGTTCGTCGTGCTGGGCAGCCTGTACTGGCTGTTCCCGCGCCAGCCGCGCACAACGCGGCGGCGCCTGTTCGATGGCCTGGTGCTGTTGCTGGCCTTTGTTCTGAGCATCGTGGCGATGCTGTGGGGCCACCACCTGGGCCTGGTGCAGACCGACGCGGGGCCGATCTGGCCGCAGGTGCTGGCGGTGCTCTATGCCTACGGCGCTTTCCTGGCGGTGCTGGTGCTGGCACTGCTGCTGCGACCGCGATGGTTGTAGTCCCGGGGCAGAGCGCGTGCCTCCGACCAAAGCCGCATCGAACCGGTCCTGCCTGCACGCCTACCATGGACGCCTGATTCCGATTCCGCCAGGTGCGTGCCGATGATCGCCGACCCCAGCATCCACACCATCGATACCGGCTTCCAACGTCCCGACTTCGATGCGGCCTACCTGATCGTCGAGAACGGGCGGGGCGCCTTCGTGGACTGTGGCACCGGCCTGTCCGTGCCGGCGATGCTGCGGGCGCTGTCCGATGCCGGCCTGCAGCCCGACGCGGTGGACTGGCTTCTGCTCACCCATGTGCATCTGGACCATGCCGGCGGTGCGGGCCTGTTGATGCAGCAGCTGCCCAATGCCCGGGCCGTGCTGCATCCGCGCGGTGCGCCGCACATGATCGATCCGACCCGGCTGATCGCCGGCGCCACCGCGGTCTACGGCGCGGAGGAGATCGCACGCAGCTATGGCCGCATCGAGGCGATTCCCGAGCACCGCGTCGTGGTGGCCGAGGATGGCCATCGCCTCGATCTTGCCGGACGCGAACTGCTCCTGCTGCATACGCCCGGCCACGCACTGCATCACTACTGCGTATGGGATGCGCGCAGCCGCAGCTGGTTCACCGGCGATACCTTCGGTATCTCCTACCGCGAACTGGACAGCGCGCAGGGCGCCTTCATTTTTCCGACCTCTTCGCCCGTGCAGTTCGATCCCGAAGCGATGAAGGCGTCGATCCAGCGCATGCTCGACTACGATCCGCAGTCGATGTACCTCACCCACTATGGCCGCGTGGAGCAGGTGCAGCGGCTGGCCGGCGACCTGTTCGAGCAGATCGATGCGATGGCGGCGATCGGCCGCCAGTGCGACGAGCGGCCCGACCGCCATCGCTGCCTGCTGGCGGCGCTGCAGGCCCTGTACCTGGAGCGCGCGCAGCAGCATGGCTGTGTGCTGGATGACGCAGCGGTGGTGGCCGTGCTGGCCATGGACATCGAGCTCAACGCGCAGGGACTGGCCTGCTGGCTGGATCGCGAGCGCCGCTGACGGAGCGGGACTGCGGCCGGCACTGCTGTCACGTTACACTCTGGTGACTTCCCATCCTGCCGTGGTATTGCCGTGAACCCGATGCGCGTGTTGCTGCTGTCGTCCTGCCTGTTCGTGGGTGGCCTGGCCCAGGCGGCCAATGACCTTCCCGGCGGCGGTATCGACCCGCAGGCGCTGTCGCGCCATGTGCGTGTACTGGCGTCGGACGAATTCGAGGGCCGCGCTCCGGCCAGCGAAGGCGAAGAGCGCACCGTGCAGTACCTGATCGAACAGTTCCGCAGCTATGGCCTGCAACCCGGCGGCGTGGACGGCAGCTGGGTGCAGCCGGTGCCGCTGGTGCGTGCGCAGCTGGAGGGGGCGGCCACGGCCAGCCTGGCGTTGAAGCAGGGCCGCCGCGCCCTGGTCAATGGCGTGGATGTGACCCTGCAGAGCCTGCAGCCGCGCGCCCGGGTGCAGATCAAGGATGCACCGCTGGTGTTCGTGGGCTATGGCATCGACGCACCGGAACGCCATTGGAACGACTACAAGGACATTGATCTGCACGGCAAGATTGCCGTGGTGCTGATCAATGATGCCGATTTCGAGGCCGACGCTCCCGGCGCGTTCGATGGCAAGGCAGTGACCTACTACGGCCGCTGGACCTACAAGTTCGAGGAGGCTGCGCGCCGCGGCGCCGAAGGTGTGCTGATCGTGCACGAGACCGCACCTGCGGCCTATGGCTGGGCGACGGTGAAGAGCTCGGGTACCTCGCCGTTGTTCGATATCGAGCGCAGCCAGGCCGAGGCGATGGCCCAGCACACACCGCTGCGCGGCTGGATGCAGCGCGAGCTGGCCGAGGCGATCTTCGCCGACGCCGGCCTCGATTTCGAGGCGGAGAAGCGCAAGGCGATGCGTGCCGACTTCCGTCCGGTGGTCCTGGACAACGCGCGGCTGAGCGTCGATTTCGCCCTCAAGCGCGAGCAGGTGGTGACCCGCAACGTCGTGGCCAAGCTGCCGGGCGGCGAGCACGGCGATGAAGCGGTGATCTTCTCGGCGCACTGGGACGCTTTCGGCATCGGCCAGCCCGATGCGAAGGGCGACCGCGTGCGCCGTGGCGCCATCGACAACGCCACCGGCGTGGCCACCGTGCTGGAACTGGGCCGGGTGTTCGCGGCCGGCCCGCAGCCGCAGCGCACGCTCTACTTCGTGGCGCTGACGGCTGAAGAAAAGGGACTGCTGGGGGCCAGCTACTACGCCGCGCATCCGCTGGCGCCGCTGGACAAGACCGCTGCCGTACTGAACATCGAGATGTTCAGCCCGGACGGGCCGACCCGTGACATCGCTTCGTGGGGCAAGGGCCGGGTATCGCTGGAAGGCGACCTGGAGCGGGTGGCCAAGGCACGCGGCCGCAGCTACAGCCCGGACCCCAACCTGGAGGCCGGTTTCTTCTACCGCGCCGACCATTTCGCCTTCGCCCGGCTGGGTGTACCGGCGATCACCATCGGCCCGGGCCTGGACAAGCTGGACGGAGGCGTGGAAGCAGGGCGCGCGCTGCGCGAGAAGTACTTCGCCGACTGCTATCACCAGGCCTGCGACGCGTGGACGCCGGGCTGGGATCCCAGCGGTCATGCCGCCGATACGCTGCTGGTCTACGACCTGGGCGCGGAGCTGGCCAACAGCCGGCGCTGGCCGACCTGGGAGAAGGACTCCGAGTTCCGCGCTGCCCGCGACAAGAGCGAGGCGGCACGCCGCTGACGGCTAGCGCCTGCGCAGCAGCGTCCAGGCACCCCATGCACTGGCGGCCAATGCCGCCAGGTAGCAGGTGATCATGGTGCCGAGGCTGACCGTGCGCAGGCCGCTGAAGCGGCCGAGCAGGTTCATCCGCAGCGAGCTGTGACCGCTGCCCAGGTCCACTGCCAGCTGCACTGCCAGCGCGCTGGCGAAGACCAGAAGGGCGATGCCGAAGCCGGTGCGTGGCCAGCGCGCCTTCGCGCCCGGGCGTCGCAGCAGCCAGCCCAGCGTGGTTGCCACCGCCAGCAGCAGGGCGGCCCACATCAGGGGCGTGGCGGGAGATGCGGCAGCCACCGGCATTGCACCGGTGGCTGCCATCAGCACGGCATCCTTACTTGCGGGTGCCGTCGAGCCAGTTCGGGCCCTTGTTGGTGAGGAAGAACACATAGACCACCAACGATACCGCGATGGTGGCAGTGACATAGATGGCGAACCAGTCCACGTGGCCGGTCTTCAGCGCGCCCTGGTACAGCAGCGGGGCCGTACCGCCGAACAGCGAGTTGGCCAGCGCGTAGCCCAGGCCCACGCCCAGTGCCCGAACGTGGGTCGGGAACAGCTCGGCCTTCACCACGGCGTTGATCGAGGTGTAGCCGGTGAGGATGACGAAGCCCAGCGCCAGGGTGAGGAAGGCGAGGGTGGCATCGTGCTGGTGCGGCAGCTGCGTGATCAGGTACCAGCTGTACAGCACGCCGCCCACGCCGAAGAACACCAGCAGGCTCTTGCGCCCGATGATGTCCGACAGCCAGCCGCCGACCGGCTGCAGCACCATCAGGAAGGCCAGCACGCCCAGGTTGATCAGGGTGCCGGTCATCGGGTCGTCGCCTGCGAAGGCGCTCTGGATCATCTTCGGGCCGTTCACCGAGTAGGTGTAGAAGGCAATGGTGCCGCCGGCGGTGATCAGGAAGCACAGCAGCAGCGGGCGCCACTGGTGCACGAACAGTTCGTACATCGAACCGGATTTCTTGGCCTTGCCTTCGCGCGCGGCCTCGATCGAGGATTCTTCCAGCGACTCATCCATGCCACGGCGCAGCCAGAACACCACGACCGCGGCGATGCCACCGATGCCGAAGGCGATGCGCCAGCCGAACTCGGAGATCTCCGGCTTGCCCCAGAAGTTCAGCATCAGGAACAGGGTCAGCTGGGCCAGCACATGGCCGCCGACCAGGGTGACGTAGTGGAAGGAGGACAGGAAGCCACGACGGCCCGGAATGGCGGCCTCGGACATGTAGGTGGCGCTCGCGCCGTACTCGCCACCGGTGGCGAAGCCCTGCAGCAGGCGCGCGAACAGCAGGATGATCGCCGCCCAGATGCCGATGCTGGCGGCAGTGGGGGTGATGGCGATGATGAAGGAGCAGAACGCCATCAGCGTGACCGATACGGTCAGGGCCAGGCGACGGCCATGGCGGTCGGCGAAGCGGCCGAAGAACCAGGCACCGATCGGGCGCATCAGGAAGGTCGCGGCGAAGATCGCCCAGACGTACATCGTGGAGTTCTTGTCTTCCGGCGAGAAGAACTGCGACTCGAAGTACACGGCGAACACCGAGTACACGTAGACGTCATACCACTCCACCAGGTTGCCGGCGGAGCCTTTGAGGGTATTGGAGATCGAGCGGCGCAATGCGGCGCCGTCGTTCGCGGGAACAGCAGGGTGGGGCGTGGTGCTCATCTGGGCGGGGATCCTCGATGCGATAGCGTCCGTGCGCGGAAAATACAGCGTCCGACCATGTGGTGGCGCAGCCGGGCAGCCTTCTTGGTACTGCATGACCCGTCAACGCGGGGTGGCAGGCCAGGACAGGGTGCATGGATGGACGACAGCGTGCCACCTTGCGGGGTGCCGGACCATACTCAAAACGTCCTAGAATCCGCCTTCCCCCGGTCCCTTGGTGCGTCATGTCGGCTCCCCCTGTTCCGTCTGCGGCTGCCCCCCGGGGCGGCCTTGTCGTGTTGGCGCTGCTGCTGGTCTACGTGGTCTGGGGCTCGACCTATCTCGGTATCGCCAAGGCCCTGCACGGCGGTGCGCTGCCGCTGACGATGGTTTCTGGCAGCCGCTTCATCATCGCCGGGGGCCTGATGTACCTGGCGCTGCGCCTGTTCTGGAAAATGCCGAAGCCGACGTTGCGGCAGTGGCGCAGCCTGGTGCTCATGGGGGTGACCATGCTGGTGCTGGGCAACGGCATGGTGGTGCTGGCCGAACGCGATGTGTCGTCCGGCCTGGCGGCCACGGCGGTGGCATCGGTGCCCCTGTGGATGGCGCTGTTCTCGGCGCTGCGCGGCCAGCACGCCAGCCGTGGCGAATGGCTGGGCATCGCCATCGGCTTCCTCGGCGTTGTCTGGCTGAATGCGGGCAGCAGCCTGACGGCGACGCCCACCGGGCTGGTGCTGCTGCTGATCGCACCGATCGGCTGGGCCTTCGGCTCGGTGTGGGCGCGCGGCCTGGACCTGCCTGGCCCGTTCATGACGGCCGCCGGGCAGATGATCTGCGGCGGCGTGCTGCTGGTGCTGATCGGGCTGGCGGTGGGTGAGCGGCCCACCACACTGCCCGATACCGGTGGCCTGCTGGCCATGGCCTATCTGTGCGTGTTCGGTTCGATCGTCGCGTTCACGGCCTACGTGTGGCTGCTGCAGAACGTACGCCCGGCGCTGGCCGGCAGCTACGCCTACGTCAACCCGGTGATCGCGGTGCTGCTGGGCGCAGCCCTCAACAGCGAACGCTTCGGCTGGCGCGACGTGCTGGCGATGGTGGTGATTCTGCTGGGCGTGGTGGTACTGACAATGGCAAGGACGCGCAAGCGATGAGCATCGACGAGACAGAACAACGCCGGGGCCTGCTGGTCACCGCATCCACCTTCGTGCTGTGGGGACTGGTGCCGGTGTACTGGCACCTGCTCAATGAAGTGCCGTCGTTCCAGATCATCGCCCATCGCATCATCTGGAGCACGGTGCTGGTGGTGGCCTGGCTGCTGCTCAGTGCGAAGCTGGGCTGGTGGCGGAAGATCGCCGCGCAGCCGCGCGCGCTGCCGATCCTGGCGGTGTCGAGCCTGACCATCGCGTTCAATTGGGGCCTGTACATCTGGGCCGTCAATGCCGGCCACGTGATCGAGACCAGCCTGGGCTACTTCATCAACCCGCTGGTGAACGTGCTGCTGGGGGTGCTGGTGCTGAAGGAACGCCTGCGCCGGCTGCAGTGGGTGGCGGTGGGCATGGCGGCGGTGGGCGTGGCCTGGCTGACTCTCGACGCTGGCACGCCGCCGTGGATCGCGTTGGGCCTGGCCTGTTCGTTCGGCCTGTACGGCCTGCTGCGCAAGCTGGTCTCGGTCGATCCCGTGGCCGGGCTGGGCGTGGAAAGCCTGTATCTGTTCCTGCCTGCGCTGGCGTTCGCGGTCTGGGCCGAGAATGGCCACGGTGGCGGATTCTTCAGCGGCTGGGGCCTGCGCAACGATCTGCTGCTGATCTTCGGCGGCGTGGTCACCGCCGTGCCGCTGATCGGTTTCGCCTACGGTGTGAAGCGCATCGCGCTGTCGCTGGTGGGCATCCTGCAGTACATCGCACCGAGCCTGCAGCTGCTGCTCGGCGTGTTCTTCTTCCACGAATCGTTCGACATGGCCAAGGCCGTCGGTTTTGCAGCGATCTGGGCCGGACTGCTGCTGTTCATCGGTGACAACCTGCGCACGATGCGGGCGGCAAAGCGCTGAGCCGGAAAGCAACGCGGGACGGAGCACCGGCCCCGTCCCGCGTCCGCGCCGCCTCCGCTGGCGGCGCACGCATCAGGTTTCGCGCAGTGCCGTGGTGATCGGCAGGCGGGCGGCGCGCAGCGCCGGGAACAGGCCACCGACCAGGCCGATGCCCAGCGCCCACTTCAGCCCCGTCCACAGCAGTTCCGGCGATACGTGGAACTTGAACACCACCGCGCTGAAGTTGCTGCCGATGGTGGACACGCTGTAGCCGTTGAACAGCAGCCACGCCACCGTGCAGCCCAGCAGGCCGCCGAGCAGGGCCAGCAGCATCGTTTCCAGCATCACCGCGGTCACCACCGGCAGTCCGCGGAAACCAATCGCGCGCATGGTGGCGATTTCGCGCGCTCGCGTGGCCACGGCGGCATACATGGTGTTGAGCGCGCCGAACACCGCGCCCACCGCCATGATCGTACCGATCACCTTGCCGAGGATGTCGATCAGCTTGGTCAGGCCGCCGCCCTGCTTGCTGTAGTACGCGCGGGTGGTTTCCACGTCCAGCTTCAGGCGCGGATCGGCGGCGACGGCGGCCTTGAACTGATCGAAGCCGGGCTTGCCCTCAGTGCGCACGCTGATCGACTGCCAGGCACTGCGCTGGTACGTGGTGGCCAGGGTATCGGCGTCGGTCCACAGTTCGGAGTCATGCGCATCACCGGTGGCGAACACACCGACCACCGTCCAGGTCTGGTTGCCCAGGGTGAGCGTCCTGCCGACCTCCATGTCGCGGAACTGGCCCTTGGCGCCCTGGCCGACCACGATCTCGCGCAGGCCGGTGGCGAACTTGCGGCCTTCGATGATCTTGACCTTGTCATGCACCGCCCACGCCTGCGGCCCAACGCCCCTGAACTGCGCGTTGACGTCGGTACCGTCCGATTTGGAGACCAGGTTGACCACCTGCGAGAGTTCAGGCGACAGCAGCGGCCGTCCCTGTGCATCGCGGCTGATGCCGGGCAGGGTGGACAGGGTCGGTACCTGCTCGCGGGTGATGACCGAATTGGTTTCCGCCTGCGAACCACCGCGCAGCACGATGGCGGTGGTGTCATCGCCGGTGTTGCTGAGCGTGGCCTGGAAGCCTTCGCCCATCGCCAGCATCGCCACCAACACCCCGACCACGCCGGCGATGCCGACCACGATCACCGAGGATGCCCCCCAGCGCTGCGGCAGGCTGGCGACGCCGATGCGGGTGGCGGCCAGGGCCAGCCGCCCGCTGCGGGTCAGCGCCAGCCACAGCCCGACCAGCACCGCCACGGCAAGCACGCCCACCCACGGCAGGCCGATCCATACCGCCAGGCCGATTGCCAGCGCCAGCACGGTCACCGTGTTGCCGAACCACTTCTTGAGCTTGTTCTTGAACATGTCGGTGTCCTCCTCAGCGGCCGGCCAGTGCGTCGACGATCTTCAGGCGCTTGGCGCGCAGCGCCGGCAGCAGGCCGACGACCGCGCCGATCACCACGATCAGGCCCAAGCCCATCAGCCAGGTCGGGGTGGGGATGTGCGGCGGCAGCAGGCCCATGCTCTTCGGGCCGATGGCGGGCAGGATCAGTGCCGCCAGGCCCATGCCGATCAGGCCACCGAGACCGATCAGCAGCACCGATTCGATCATCACCAGTATCAGCACCGTGCTGTCCTTGAAGCCCAGTGTCTTCAGCGTGGCCAGCTCCGGCACGCGCTCGCGTACGGCCTGCGCCATGGTGTTGCCGGTCAGCAGCAGCAGGGTGAAGAACACCGCGCCCATGATCGAGGTGACGATCATGCCGATGTCGGCAAACTGCTTGACGAAGGCCTGCTGGAACGCCGATTCGGTCTGGGTCTTGGTTTCGTGGTCGGAGTTGGCGGAAATCGCATCGATGGCCTGTGCCACCCGCGAAGAATGGTCGGGGTTGTCGAGCGTCACCGTGTACCAGCTGACCTGGTTCTTGATGTAGTCGTTGGACTCATCGAAGTATTTCCAGTTCATCATCAGCTGGCGCTCTTCGTTGGAGGCCTGCGCCGGATCCCTGGAACGGAAGATGCCCTTCAGTTCCAGCGGCCAGTCGTTGCTGCCGCCGCGCGGGAAGATCGTCGCCTGCAGCGGGATGGTATCGCCGACTTTCCAGCCGAACTGCTTGGCCAAGGTCTCGCCGACGATCGCACCGGTGCGGGTGTTCTTCCAGTCTTCCAGCTGCGCCGGGTCGATCTGCAGTTCGCGGTAGACGTCGAAGTAGTTGGGCGATACCGAGAAGTTCGGGAAGAAGTTCTTCGGATCCTGGTAGATGCCGCCGAACCACATGCCATAGGCCACGTCGCGCACGCCCGCCACCTGGCGGATCTGCGTTTCCAGGCGGATCGGCAGCGACTGGGTGATCGACAGGCGCGAGGCCACCACCAGGCGGTTGGCCCCTTCCACGCTGCCACCGGAGGTGAATGCCACGCGCACCGAGTCGAGCATGCCGAACAGCAGGAACGCTGCCACCACCGACAGCAGGGTCAGCAGGGTCCGGGTGCGGCTGCGGAACAGCTGCGCCCAGACCAGAGAGAAGTATTTCATCGCTGTGGCCTCCGTCAGTGGGCCAGCGGCGCGTCGGCCAGCTCGCCCTTGTCCAGGTGCACCGTGTGCGTGGCGTACTCGGCGGCCTTCGGGTCATGGGTGACCATGATGATGGTCTTGCCGTGTTCGCGGTTGAGCTGCTGCAGCAGGCCCAGGATCTCCTCGGCGGACTGGCGGTCGAGATCGCCGGTGGGTTCGTCGCAGATCAGGAAGGTCGGGTCGGAGACGATCGCACGGGCGATCGCCACGCGCTGCTGCTGGCCGCCGGACAGCTCGTTGGGACGATGGTTGCGGCGGTCGGCCAGGCCGACCAGGGTCAGCGCGATCTCGGCGTTGCGGCGGCGCTGCGCGGCATTGAGATGGGTCAGCAGCAGCGGCAGTTCCACGTTCTTCTGCGCGGTCAGCATCGGCATCAGGTTGTAGAACTGGAACACGAAGCCAACGTGGTGGCTGCGCCAGGTCGACAGCTGGCCACCGCTCATCTGATCGATGCGCTCGCCTTCGATGCTGATCTCGCCGCCGCTGGGATTGTCCAGGCCACCGATCAGATTGAGCAGGGTGGTCTTGCCTGAACCGGACGGCCCCATCAACGCGACGAAGTCGCCGCGGGCGATGTCCAGGTCGATGCCGTGCAGCACCTGCACCTTCTCGGGGCCGCGCTGGTAGGTCTTGGTGATGTTGCGCAGTGAAACCAGGGTCGACATGGGTGGTTCTCCACGTAGGCGGGAAACGGTGACGCACCCCGGCTGCCGGCCGGGCATGCGTGGAACGGTGTCGTTGTCGAACGGTGCCGCTGGCGGCGCCCCGGAAGGCGCCGTGCCGCTACTGCGTTTGCTTCTGCTGGACCCGGGTGCCATCGCGCAGGGTGTCCGGCGGGTTGACCACCACCAGCTCGCCGGCATTCACACCCTTGAGCAGCTGGCGATCCTTGCCCATGGCCTGGCCAGCCTGGACCGTGCGCTGCTGCACGCGGTTCTCGTCGCCGAGCACGAAGGCCACCGATGCACCCTCGCGCTCGACCACCGCGCCTGCCGGCACACGCACGCCCTGCGGCTTGGCTTCAGCCTGCGGCGCTGCCTGTTCCAGGAAGCTGACCCGCACGCCCATCTCCGGCACGATGCGCGGGTCCTTCAGCTTCAGGGCCACACGCACCTTCACCGTCGCCTTGCCCCGGTCGGCGGTGGGGATGATGGCGATCACCTCGGCCGGAATCTTCCATTCCGGATAGGCATTGAGGATGGCTTCCACCGGCATCTTCGGTTGCACGCGGCCGATGAAGGCTTCGCCGACCTCGACCTCGATCTCCAGCGAATCCATGTCGACGATGGTGCCGATGCCTGTGCGGGTGAAGCCGCCACCGGCCGACAGCGGCGAGACGATCTCGCCCGGCTGTGCCGCCTTGGCCGTGACCACGCCGGAGAACGGCGCACGCACGATGTTGTTGTCCACCCCAAGGTCGGCGATCGCCAGCTGGTCGTTGGCGACCTTCACGTTGCGCTGTGCGGTTTCCAGCTGCGCGCGCAGGCTGTCGCGCTGGGCCACGGCCTGGTCGTACTGCGAGCGCGAGACCAGCTGCTGCCCGACCAGCGCCTGCAGCCGGCTGGCCTCTGCCGCCGCCTGCCTCTGCTGTGCCTCCAGTCCGGCCACCTGGCTGCGTGCGGCCTGCAGCTGCGAGGCATACAGACTGCGCTGCGCGTCGGCATCGATCGGGTCGAGGGTGGCCATGATCTGTCCGGCCTCCACGCGCATGCCTTCTTCGATCATCACCTCGCGCACCTTGCCGGTGATCTTGGCCGACACCGTAGCCATGCGCCGGGCGACGACATAACCACTGGCATCGAGGACCGAGCTGCTGGCGCTGCCCTGCTGGATGGCGACCGCCGGTGCGGTTTCCACCTGCACGGCCGGAGTGCGGCCGAACAGCGCGAAGGCGCCTGCGGCCAGGAGCAGCACCACCGCGATCACGGCAATCCACAGCCAGCGGCGCCCGCTGCCACCACCACCAGAGGCAGGCGGCGGTGACTTGCGTTCGATACGGAGTTCCTTCAACAGCTCGGCAGAAGCGTTCATTCGTTCCATCACAGGCGTTCGGGCGGGTGTGACCGGAAGGGCGGACAGCGGCGGTTCCGGCAGTGGAGCGTGCGGCACAGCATGACGGCAGGCACGGGGATGACGGCAGTGACAGCTGTCATCCGATGACCTTGACGGTGGCAACTGCGAAACGTGACCAAGGGGGCGCAGGATGGCAACGTCCCCGCTACCGGTACCGCCCATGGCTCCGATCGCCCCGTCGCTGGCTGGCCTGCAGCAGGTGCAGGTGCGTCGTAACGGCGCCGGCAAGAGTACCGCGATCAGCGGGCTGTTGCGCCTGCGCAGGCCTGGCGGAGGGCAGCGCACGCGGCCGGCAGGGCCGTCCTGGCGCGCCCGCGCCTGCGCAGGAGCGGCTGAACTGGCATGATCGGCAGCGATCGTTCCCGCCTGGACCCTCCCGTGTCATCGAGCTGGCTGGCCTCCCTGCTGCGCCCTGCGCCGGACTCGGCGGTCGCCGACACGCTGCGGCGTGGCAAGTCGCCCTGGAGCGAGGCGATCCATCTGCTGTGGTCGGTGTGGATCTTCCTGACCCCGCTGCTCGGCCATGGGTTCACCCTGCGCTGGCTGCTGCTGACTCTGGCCAGCTACCCGCTGTTCCTGCTGCTGTACGCCAAGGTGCTGGTGTCGCCCCGCCACCACGCAACCCGTTATGCGCTGGGTCTGATTGCAATGGCCCTGGTCCTGCTGCCCTGGTATCCGTCCGGGCTGACCTACTTCGTGTTCGGCTGCGTACTGATGCGGGTCAGCGGGCGTGGTGGCTGGTGGCGGTACCTGCTGCAGTTGACCGGTCTGAACATCGTGTTCTGCGTGGTCGCGCTCGCGTTCGAGTATCCCTGGCAGAGCCTGGTGTGGATTCCGGCGGTGTCGTACATCGTCGGCCTGGTCGTCAATGTCGAGGCGCTCAACCAGGAGAAGGAGGCGGCCCTGCAGCTGTCGCAGGAGGAAGTACGTCGCCTGGCGGCGACCGCCGAGCGTGAGCGGATCGGTCGCGACCTGCACGACCTGCTGGGCCACACGCTGTCGCTGATCACCCTGAAACTGGAGCTGGCACGCAAACTGCACGATCGCGGCGACGCGCGCGCGCGGCAGGAGATTGGCGAGGCCGAGGCCATCGCCCGCGAAGCGCTGGCGCAGGTGCGCAGTGCGGTCACCGGCATCCGGGCCAGCGACCTGGCCGGGGAGCTGGCCTCGGCGCGGCTGCTGCTGGAGTGCCAGCAGGTGCATCTGCAGTACGCGCCGCCGCCGCCGATGCCGGTGGAGGTGGAGCGTGGCCTGGCGCTGGTCCTGCGGGAGGCCGCGACGAATATTGCCCGCCATGCGCAGGCGACACAGGCGCGGGTGGACTTCATGAAGGAAGGAAAAGTACTGGTGATGCAGATCCGCGATGATGGCCGGGGTGGCATGCAGGCCGAGGGCAATGGACTGAGCGGCATGCGTGAGCGCACTGCGGCGCTGGGCGGGTATGTCACCGTGCAGTCTCCGCGCGGCGAGGGCACGGTGCTGAGCGTGCGCGTGCCGCTGTCGGCGGCCACTGTCCCGTTGCCGCCCGCTGCACCCGCGCCGGTGGCGCAGGATGGCGCGGCATGATCCGCATCCTGCTGGCGGAAGACCAGGCCATGGTGCGCGGCGCACTGTCCGCATTGCTCAGTCTGGAGGCGGACATCGAGGTGCTGGGCAGCGCCGCCGATGGCGAGGCCGCCTGGCGCATGCTGCAGCAGCTGAAGCCGGACATCCTGGTGACCGATATCGAGATGCCCGGTCTGTCAGGGCTGGAACTGGCCCAGCGCATCGCACGCCACGAACTGCCCATCAAGGTGGTGATCGTGACCACCTTCGCGCGCGCCGGTTTCCTGCGCCGCGCGCTGGACGCAGGCGTGCTCGGCTATCTGCTCAAGGACGCGCCAGCGGAGAACCTGGCCGATGCACTGCGCAAGGTGAAGCAGGGCGTGCGTGCGATCGACCCACAGCTGGCACTCGATGCCTGGTCACAGGCGGACCCGCTGACCGACCGCGAGCGGCGCGTGCTGCGCCTGGCGGGCGAAGGACGGACTGCCAGCGAGATCGCCGAGCAGCTGGGGTTGTCGCACGGCACGGTGCGCAACTACCTGTCCGAGTGCATCGGCAAGCTGGGCGTGGCCAACCGGATCGAGGCGTACCGGCTGGCACGGCAGAAGGGCTGGCTGTAGCGGAGTCGCTCGACCCTTTTGAGCCGAGCCATGCCCGGCGGCTCCCGAGGGGTTCCCTGGCCCACGAGCGATCGACAGGCCGCAGTCGCGTCAGTCCTTCCCGCGCGCCATCGCCTGGAACACGCCATCGCGGCGGACCCACAGGTGGAAGAGGGCGGCACCGACATGCATCAGCACGGTGGCGAACAGCACGTAGGCCAGCAGGCTGTGCGCGCTGCGCAGCGCTGCATACAGTGCCGGTGTGTGCGGCACGATCGGTGGCAGGTGCAGTCCGCCCCCCAGCACGATGGGGTAGCCTCCCGCGGACAGCATTGCCCAGCCCACCAGCGGCATTGCCAGCATCAGCGCGTACAGCATCCAGTGCGATGCCTTTGCCGCCATCACCTGCCACACCGGAAGATCGGCCGGCAGCGGCGGCGGCCGATGGCGCAGGCGGTTGTACAGGCGCAGCAGCACCAGCACGCCGATCGCGATGCCCAGCGGGCGGTGCAGGTCGAGCAGCATCGGCCGCAGGTGCAGCGAGGCGACCATGGTCACGCCGATGAACAGCATGGCGATGATCATCACCGCCATCGACCAGTGCAGTACCCGCGCCAACAGGTTGAAGTGGCCATTGCCGGTACTCATCGTGCAGCCTCCTTCGGTTGCGCTGCCGCTCCGGCCGCGCGCTCGCGCTCGCGCCGGTTGAACGACTGCGAATAGACCGCCGACCGCGCGGCCAGGATCGGATCATCACTGCCGCGGATGCCGCTGGGCAGGATCAGCGGGTCGAAGTTCAGCTCGCCGCAGGCGCCCTGTTCCTGCGACTGCATGCGGTCCAGGCTCAGCACGCCTGCCACCACCGTTTCCCGCGCGTCCGGCCAGGGCACCGACGGATCGTCGATGGCGTCCCCCGGTTCGGCGATGCTGACCACCAGGTCCCATTGCACCGGGCCGGCCGCCAGCCGGCGCTGCAGGTCCTGGCTGAGGAAATCGACATCGGCGCGCTTGCGGGCGTCGGCATCAAGCTCGGCGACCGGCGTGCGGGGCTGCCATTGCCAGCGAACGGCGCGTCGCTGGCCCTGCGCATTGGTGAACCAGAAGCTGTTGACGCTGTTGAAGCGGGTATTGGCCCAGCTGTCGGTCCACGGCGCGGTCCGTGCCCATTGCTGGAACGCCTGCGCGCTGGGGTACTTGGCCAGCACCGCCGCCATCTTCTGCGGGTCGGGCTTGCCGGTTGCCGGATCCGGGATCTGCGCCTGCGTCTGTTCGAAGAAGGCCTCCGCCGTCGGCACCGCGAAGAACGGGAAACTGTTCATCGCCATCCGCCATTCCTGGCCATCGTCGCTGACCAGCTGCAGGGCGATGCTGCGCACCCGGGCGCTGCCATCGGCCCCATGGGGATCGCCACCACCGATCGACAGGCGGCCCAGCACCGGCACCCGGGCCTGCGAGAACACGCGCGCGCTGGACAGCGTCGGCGCCTGTGCACTGGGTGCGAACCAGCCACTCACGCACACGCCCTTGCTGTGCGCACGGCGGAACCCGGGATGGGCCGGGCCGGTGGCCTCGATGGTGTCGGTGAAGCGTTGCGCGGTGAGGCGGTGGCCGACCCAGCCGGCCAGCCAGGCAAAGCCCAGCGTGATCCCGCCAAGAATCAGGGCGATCAGCGCGATCCAGGGCAGCGGCGAATGCCTGCGCGGTGTGCGCGGCCCCTGGCCGGCGCGGGTGTAGCGGAAGAGCGACATGGTCGGAGTCCTGCCTTCACGGAATGTGTGGGTGGTCGACCGACACATCCTCGCAGAACCCGACCGTGGCCGGAATTCAATTTTTCGTCACAACCCGGTGGAGCGGACCCCTGTCCGGCTCCACCCGCGCATCGGCTGCGCTCAGGCGTAGCGTGCCTTCAGCATCGCCCAGGCCGAGCGTAGGGCCAGTGCTTCGCCGCCGGCCGGGCGGCCCGGCCGTTCGCCATCGTTCCAGGCGTACACATCCAGGTGCGCCCAGCGCTGGCCATCCTCAAGGAAGCGCTCCAGGTACAGCGCGGCGGTAACCGAGCCCGCCATGCGCGAACCGGCATTGGCCAGGTCGGCGATGCCGCTGCTCAGGTAACGCAGGTAGGGACGCCACAGCGGCATGCGCCAGACCGGGTCGCGCGTTTCATCTCCGGCCTGCAGCCACTGCTGGGCGACGGTGTCATCGTTGCTGAAAAGTGCCGGCAGGTCCGGGCCCAGCGCGATGCGCGCAGCGCCGGTCAGGGTCGCGAAGTCCAGAACCAGGTCCGGCTTCTGCTCAGCGGCGAAGGTCAACGCGTCGCACAGGATCACACGGCCTTCGGCGTCGGTGTTGTCGATCTCCACGCTCAGGCCCTTGCGGGTGGCGATGACTTCGCCCGGACGGAACGCATCCGGGCCGATCGCGTTCTCCACCGCCGGCACCAGCAAGGTCAGGCGCACCGGCAGCTGCTGGGCCATCACCAGTCCTGCCAGGGCCAGCGCGTGCGCGGCGCCGCCCATGTCCTTCTTCATGTTGCGCATGCCATCGGCCGGCTTGATGTCCAGCCCACCGGTATCGAAGCACACGCCCTTGCCGACCAGCACCAGCGCCGGATCCGTCGCCTTGCCCCAGCGCAGCACGACCAGGCGCGGCGCGCGATGCGATGCGCGGCCGACGGCATGGATGGCCGGGAAATTCTGCGCCAGCAGCGCATCACCGGTGATCGCTTCGACCTCGGCGCCGTGCGCCGCTGCCAGCGTGCGTGCGGCCTCTTCCAGCTGCTGCGGACCCATGTCTTCGGTGGGCGTGTTGACCCAGTCGCGCACGCGCAGGCTGGCGGCGATCAGATCCGCCACTTCCCCGGTCGGTGCGGCAACCAGCTGCGCCGGGTGCCGGTTGCGCTTGCGGTAGCGGTCGAAGCGATAGCTGCCCAGGCCCCAGCCCAGCTGCAGCAGTGCCTGCTCGCTGGCCGGCAGCTCACTGGCGAGCTGCCACACGCTGCCTTCGGGCAGGGCGTGCGGCGCGTGCGCATAGCTGTAGGCATCGCCGCGATCGCCCACGCCCATCACCGCACCGGCCAGACCCTCGCTGCCGGGCAGCAGGGCGATGCTGTGCGAGCCGGCGGTGAAGCCCTGCGAGGCCAGCCAGGCCTGCGTGGCGGCCGGCTGCCCGGCGTTCCAGCGGGCGAACTGCTCGCGATCCAGCACGTACAGCGGCAGTGCGGCAGAAGTGTCGGCGGTGAAGCCCGTGATCTCGCTCATGCGTCAATTGCTCCGGGGTGCGGTGGCGCCGAGGTTGGCGTCCAACCAGTCGGCCAGGCCGGTGAGGGTGTCGAACTGCAGGTCGGGCTGCAGCTGCGGATGGGTCCAGGTGGCGGCGTCGCGGTTGATCCAGCAGCCGCGCAGGCCGGCGGCGATGGCGCCGGCCACGTCCATCTCGATGTGGTCACCGACATGCAGCACCTGCGCCGGGGCCACGCCCAGCCGGGCACACGCGGCATGGAAAATGCTCGCCTCCGGCTTCGCCGCGCCATGTTCGCGCGCACCCAGCTGGAAGGCGAAATGATGGGCCAGCCCGATCCGCTGCAGGTCCGCATTGCCATTGCTCAGCGCGGCCACCGGTACCCGCGCGGCGATACGCGCCAGGGCATCGAGGGCATCGGGATAGCACTCCACCTGGTTGCGCGCGGCATAGAACGCTTCGTAGGCCGGCTCCAGCAGGTCCAGGCTGGCGCCGCTGTTCTGCAGCGCCTCACGCAGCGTCAGCCGGCGCAGCGCGCTCAGGTCATGATGCAGATGCGGGTTGTCGCGGAACGAGCGCTCGCGCAGTTCGCGCATCGCCGCCAGCGGATACATCGCGGCGGTGGCCGGGCTGTGTTCACGCATCCAGTCGTGCAGCACCTGGTCGATGCGGGCGCCGATCGGTGCGAACGGCCACAGCGTGTCGTCGAGGTCGAGGGTGATGGCAAGGACGGGGAAATTCACCCGGTCATTCTACGCCTGCCCGCGCGCGCTTTCATTCCAGCAGGCGCGCCCAGCCCTGCATGCCGTCCAGCCGGGCCAGCACCAGCTTGATGCAGACCAGCAGCGGCACCGCCAGCAGCAGCCCGATCATGCCCCAGGCCCAGCCGAACACCATCAGTGCCAGGATCAGGACCAGCGGCGAGAGCTTCATGCGCCGGCCCAGCACGATCGGGGTCACCAGCTGGCCCTCCAGGGTATGCAGGCCCAGATACGCCGCGGCGGGCAGCAGTGCCTGCAGCGGGTCGCGGAATTCGACGAAGCCCATCAGCAGCATCAGCGCTGCTCCGATCAACGGGCCCACATAGGGCGCGAAGTTCAGCAGTGCCGCCACCGTCCCCCACAGCAGCGCTTCCTGCAGGCCGATCCCCAGCAGCATCAGCACGCCCGCGAAAACCAGGCCGACCAGCGTGTTGATCACGCTGATGGTCAGCACATAGCGCGACACCTCGCGCTCGATCGAGCGCAGGATGTCGCTGGTGAAGCGCTGTTGCTGGCGGTTCGGGAACAATGCGATCGCCGCGCGCTGCAGGCTTTGCCCATAGATCATGAAGAACAGCGTCAGCAGGACCACGGCCAGTACCGAGGCGGCCAGCCGGGGTGCGCGGGTCAGCATGCGATAGGGATCGTCCAGCTGGGTCCGGATCACCTGCACCTTGCGATTGCTGTCGCCGCCGGCAACGCGGGCGAAGTTCTCGGCCGCCAGATTGGCCTGCTGCACCGGCTTGGTCAGATCCTGTACCTGCCGGGCGACCTTGCGCAGCTGTTGTGGCGCTTCCTGCGCCCATTCCATCGCCGGGCCGATCAGCTGCACGGCCAGCGAGCTGGTCACGCCCAGGCCGGCACCGAGAACCAGCAGCGCTCCCAGCGCCCGCGGAATCCACAGCTTCTGCAGCAGGCGCAGGATCGGGTTGCCGACCAGCGCGAAGAACATCGCCAGCAGTACCGGCAGGATGATGTCCTGTGCGGCCCACAGCGTGTAGGCCACCGCCAGCGTTGCCAGCACCACCAGCGACATCGGCCCGCGCGGGCGGGTGGGCGGCGGAAGGGCGGCAGCAGACGGTGCGGGTTCGGCCGGTGACGGGGACAGGAGGGACTCGCTCATCGACGTACCGACCGGGAAGGGGAGCCTATTATCCGTCCGCCGCGGTCAACGCGGCGGATGCTGTTCGTCAACGTTCGGACAGTTCGGTGGCCGCTTCGGCAGGCCGCGGTTCGCGCGCCTCAGGCTCGGCAGGTGGCGCGGAAGCGGGTGCCGCGGCAGCGGGAGCGACCGGGTCGGCGGCGGCTTCGGCAGTGTCGGCCGCATCGTCTGCGGTGTCGGCGGCGTAGGCTGCCACCGCGGCAGCCAGTGCTGCCTGGCCGCTGGCCACCAGGCTGGAGACCGAGCCGATCATCTGCAGCCAGCGCGCACCGTTCACTTTGCCCGGCACTTCCAGCTTGCCGGCCACGAAGCCACCGGCCAGGCCGACCACCACGATGCGCAGGGGAGACCAGCCCCGGCGCCAGACCTCGCTGAGCACGGTCCAGTTGTCCTGGGTTTCACCCATGCGCACGGCCACCACCTGTTCGCAACGCTTCACCCGCCGCTGCAATGCGCCGAACTTCATGGCTTGCCCTCCGGAATCTGTACGCCGGCATCGGGATCGTCTTCGCTGGGCTCGTCGAACAGGCCAAGGCGCGACAGCTGGCGCCGGGTAGCGTGCATGCCGGTGTGGTGGAAGAAGTAGGACACCCGCCAGATCGCATAGCCGGTTACTGCGAGGCTGATCAGCGAGGTGATCAGAAGCGCCTGCAGCCAACTCAGGCCCCAGCTCTGCAGCAGGGCGATGAGCGTGGCGGCCATCAGCAGCCAGGCCGAGGCCCCGAACACGATCGCCACGCCCGCCCAGGCCAGGGCCCGGCCGAACGCACTGCGGGCGAGCGCGAAATCCGACGAGGCCAGGCGACGCAGCGAGCGCAGCGTGTGCTTGGCCGAATCGGCGGCGGCGCGACCGGCCGCGCCGACCTGGCGGATGCTCTCGTCCAGCGGCGGGGTGGCCGCCGGATCGGGGCGTTGCGTGTTGTCTTCGCTCACGCCGTGGACTTACTTGTCGCTGCTGCCGCGAGCCAGCTTGGCGATGATCCAGCCAGTGGCGAAGGCAACACCGAACGATGCCAAGGGACGTTCACGGATCAGTTCAGCGGCGCTGTCGATCAGATCCTTGCCCTTGTCCATCAGTGCATCGACCTGTTCCTTGGCGGCAGCGCCGCCGAATTCAGCCGCAGCCAGGCCGGACAGCGCCGTGTCGGACAGCTCGGCCTTGACGTTGGCCTTGCCGATGCGCAGTTCGTCGGTTGCAGCGCCGGTCGCGCCCTTGATCGCACCGCCGGCAGCACTGGCGGCCTGCTTGAGGTGGGAACCGGCTTCACCCAGGTGTTCCTTCAGGTTCTCGGTATTGGTGGGGCTCATCGAATCACTCCTGTTGCGATGGGGGAACAGACGATCGGCTTCAGCCGACAGGGACGTACAGCAATAGCACTGGCCGGGTATAGGGGGTGTTACGGCGGAGCGATCAGCGCATCACCAACTGGCCCTGCTGCTGGCCGTTGTTGCGCAGGATGCGCAGCACCAGGGTCGGTGGCCGCTGCTGGAAATTGGCGCGCCAGCTGGCCAGGTCGGCGAATTCACCCACCGTGGCATCGGTGATGATGTCGCCCTGCTGGAGCCCGTTGCTGGCTGCGCGGCTGCCGCGCTTGACCTCGCTGACCAGCACCCCGCGTACGCCGGACTGGCGCAGCGATTCGGGCAGGTCGACGAAGGTCGCGCCGCCCAGGCGCGGGTCCAGGCTGTCGCCGCTGGCGGCGCGCGCCTGCTCCTTCAGCGTCGCCCGGATCTGCAGCGGCTTGCCTTCGCGGCGCACGTCCAGCGCCAGTACGCTGCCTACCGCTGCCAGGCCCTCCACGTTGTGCAGGGCTTCGGCGCTGTCCACGCGCTGACCGTTGGCGGCAACCACGACGTCGCCCGGCTTCAGCCCGGCCGCCGCACCGGCCGAACCGGCCAGTACCCGGGTGATCAGCGCGCCGCGGGTTTCGCCCAGGCCCAGGCCCTGGGCGATCTGCGCGCTCAGGTTCTGGCTTTCCACGCCCAGGGTGCCGCGCACCACCACGCCATGCTTGACCAGCTGGTCGACCACGCTGCGCGCCAGGTTGGTGGGAATGGCCAGGCCCAGGCCGATGTTGCCGGCCATGCTGCCCTGCGGGTTGAAGCTGGCGGTGTTGATGCCGACCAGCTGGCCCTGCAGATCGACCAGCGCACCTCCGGAGTTGCCCGGGTTGATCGAGGCGTCGGTCTGGATGAAGTTCTGGTAGCCCAGCCCACGGATGCCACTGCGGCCGACCGCCGAGACGATGCCCGAGGTCACCGTCTGGCTGAAGCCGAACGGATTGCCGATCGCCACCACGAAGTCGCCGACCCGCAGCTGGTCGCTGTTGCCGAGCTTGATCTCGGTGAGGTTCTGCGCCGGGATGCGGATCAGGGCGATGTCGGTGTCGCGGTCCGAACCGAGGAATTCGGCCTTGACCGTGCGCCCGTCAGCGAGCGTCACCTGCACGTCATCGGCGTTCTCGATGACGTGGTGGTTGGTCAGCACCAGGCCTTCCTTCGCGTCGATGATGACGCCCGAACCCAGCGATTCGTTGATCCGTTCCTGCGGGATGTCCGGGAACAGGCGGCGGAAGAACGGGTCGTTGAAGAAGGGGTTGCGTACCCGTACCACCTGCTTGGTGTTGACGCTGACCACGGCGGGCATGGTCTTTTCCAGCATCGGTGCCAGCGAAGGCACCGGCTGGCCGGCGACCGAAGCCGGCAATGCGGCGGTGGCCGGAAGGGCAGCCGGCAAGGGCGCGGCGTCGGCGCGGTTGTCCAGGTGGGCGTTGATGCCGGTGGCGACGAATCCACCGAAGGCGGCGGCGATTGCGAGCGTGAGAAGAGTAGGTAGCGGTCGCATGGGAGTCGGTTCGCAGGCGTGGGATGGGGGCCGTTGGCCCATACGGTAAAACAAGCTGAATGAATCTGCCGCGGCGTGGATAAATGCGCGATGAAAGAGACCCTCGTCGATGCGGCGCCCGACGACGGCTGACCCGCCTGCGGTGCGGTCGGCCATCGGCGCTACACCGATAGGGTGTGTCCGCCGGCGTGGCCAGGACACCCTCTGATACTTGCGCAGTTCCGCCCATCCAAGGTGCACGATGGCACGTCGCGCGTGCAGGTTCCGGCAAGGGGCGTGCAGGCAGCCCGTCGCCGCGACGTGCACCTCAATCCGATGGCGCAGCGCTGAAAAAAAGGGGTTTGCTGCGGATCGACGGTAGCAGCACCAGCCTCCCCCTACACTACTATCGTCGCAGCAGACGCGATTGCAGGCGTACCACCCGTTCCACGATCGTCATTGTCGGTATAGCATCGCCCCGTTTTGACAATCCACGCCCCCAGGAGGGCAACATGAGCAACGGTAATGGTGTGTCGGTCGTGACCGACGCCGTCGAGAACGCGAAAGAAACCGCCACCAACGTCGGCGAGACCATCGCCCACGCCGCTGAAGACGCAGTGAAGTCGGTGAAGAAGACCGTCAAGCGCGCCCGCAAGGCCGCCACCACCCGCGTCGCCAAGGCCAAGAAGGCCGTGGCCAAGGTCGAGAAGACCGTTGCCAAGAAGGCCGAGAAGGCCGCCAAGTCGGTCGGCAAGACGGTCGCCAAGGCCAAGCAGAAGCTGGAAGCCGCCAAGAAGAATGCCAAGGCCGAAGCCGCTGCCCTGAAGAAGGAAGTGGCCAAGAAGAAGGCCGCTGCCGGCAAGACTGTCGCCAAGAAGGCTGCTGTTGCCAAGAAGTCCACCAAGGCCGCCACCAAGGCTGCCGGCAAGAAGGTCGCCACGGTGAAGAAGGCTGCGACCAAGAAGGCAGCCGCCACCAAGAAGACGGTCGCCAAGAAGGCCGCCGCCGCGAAGAAGGTTGTCGGCAAGAAGGTGGCCACCGCCAAGAAGGCCGTGGCCAAGAAGACGGTCGCCGCCAAGAAGGTGGCTGGCAAGAAGACCGTGGCCGCGAAGAAGGTTGTCGGCAAGAAGGTTGCCGCTACCCGCAAGGTCGCCGCCAAGAAGACGGCTGCCGCCAAGAAGGTTGTCGGCAAGAAGGCCGCTGCCACCCGCAAGACGGTTGCCAAGAAGGCAGCGACCACCAAGAAGGCCGTCGCCCGCAAGGCTGCGCCTCTGAAGAAGGCTGCTGCCAAGAAGGCCCCGGCGAAGAAGGCCGTGCGCAAGGCTGCCAAGCGCAAGTAATCGCGCGAGCGGCGAAGGCCCCTCCGCCCTGCCGGGTGGTGGGGCCTTCTGCGTTCATGGGGGGGACAACGGCCCGGCATGAAGCCTGCGGGGTCGTCCTGGGGCAAGATGAAGTCCCTCCGCTGGAGTTCCCATCATGCGTGGCATCGATTTCAGTTCCTGGCAGGGTGTGCTTTCCACGTTGGCCGGCCTGGTGCTGATCACGCTGCTGGGTGTGGGTATCCGCCTGCTGGTGATGCAGACCCTGCAGCAGCGCCGCGAGCGCGAGAACCGGCAGATCAACGAACGGCTGCGCACGCTGATGGCCGCCTACAAAACCCTGGGCGGTTCGTTCACCGGTGAGCTGGGGGTCGACCCCAGTCATCTGCGCGACCTGCGCCAGCGCGCCCATGAGCAGGGCATCGTCGAACCCGGTTCGGATCGCGCGCGGCGCATCCGCGACGCCGTCGAAGCGGCCTTGTCGGACATCCTGCTGCTGGGTACCGATGAGCAGGTGCGGCTGGCCGCGCGCGCCGCCGATGAGCTGGCGCAGGGACGACCGGTGCACACGCATGAGCTGGTGGTGTCGCTGCGCGATTTTGTCCGCGAAGCCCTGGATCTGGCGCCGATCCCGGCCGATCTGCAGATTCCACGGCAGGGCCCGACCCGGCCCGCGGGCGGCAGCGGGGGCGGCAAGGGCCGCCCTGAAGGCGAAGGCAAGGGCGGTCGTGCGGGCGGAGGCGGAGGAATGGGCATGGGCGCCGGCATGGGCGGGCTCGGCCTGGGGGCCGGCGCCGCCCTGGGCGCCGGCACTGCCGGAGAAGACGACGCAGGTACGCGCTGAGCGCCGCGAAGGCGTCAGCGGGTCAGTTCGTAGATGGGTGTGAAACCGCCATAGATCATCCGCGCACCGTCGAACGGCATCGGGTTCTTCGCGGGGTCCAGGCGCGGGTCTTCCATCATCTTCTGCATGCCGGAATCACGGGTGGCCTTGTCAGGCCACTCGATCCAGGAAAACACCACCGCCTCTTCCGGTGTCGCTTTCACTGCGCCGAAGAAGTCCGTCGTCTTGCCACGCGGCACGTCATCGCCCCAGCACTCGACCACGCGCAGCGCCCCGTACTCGATGAAGACCACGTCGCCGCTTCGCGCATGGGCGAGGAACTTTTCCTTGTTGGCGGTGGGAACCGCCAGAACGAAACCATCGATGTAACTCATTGCCTGCCTCCGTGATGGACCGCACTGCATGTGCGGCCTTCTTCTGTTCGACGAACCAGGGCGCCGCAGATCGACACGGTCGCGATCGAAGCATTCAGGACGTACCCGCGCGCCGCGCGTATGCCAGAGACCGCCTGAATCAAGCCAAAAAATTCAGCAATGCGAAGGTTGCTGTTTTCAGGGTGCGTTGTGGCGAATAACGGAGAATTTACATTCCCGATGCGACGGCGCTTCCGCGCTGCTGCTCACCATAAGAAAGTAAAGGTGTACCCCCATGAAGAATTCGCTGATTGCCCTGGCGCTGGCTGCTGCCCTGCCGTTCTCCGCCTCGGCTGCCGAGAACCTGTCCTACAACTATGCTGAAGCCAACTACGCCAAGACCGACATCGACGCGTTCAAGGCCGACGGCTGGGGCGTGAAGGGTTCCTACGGCTTCCTGCCGAACTTCCACGCCTTCGGTGACTACAGCCGCCAGGAAATCGACCACACCAACCTCAAGCTGGACCAGTGGAAGGTCGGTGTCGGCTACAACCAGGAAATCGCACCGTCGACCGACTTCGTGGCCCGCGTGGCGTACCAGAAGCGTGACCTGGAGCATGGCCTGGATTTCAACGGCTACAGCGCTGAAGCCGGCATCCGCACCGCGTTCGGTGCCCACGCCGAAGTCTACGGCATGGTTGGTTACGAAGACTTCTCGAAGAAGCGCGGCATCAATCCGGAAGGCGAGTGGTACGGCCGCCTGGGTGGTCAGGTGAAGCTGAACCAGAACTGGGGCCTGAACGGCGAGCTCAAGATGAACCGCGACGGTGACAAGGAATACACCGTCGGCCCGCGCTTCAGCTGGTAATCGCTGCAGGCGCTCTGCGCCCTGCGTGCATCGACAGGCCCGGCATCTGCCGGGCCTGTTGCGTTCCACCCAACCGAAATGAAATCTGACTGCGGCTGCGCAGTCGATGCTGCATTGCAACGAATTGGATTCCGCCGTTGCAGGGCGCGACCTACGGTGGGCATCCACTTCCGCCGGATCCGACTGATGCCGCCCGCCCCCGCCACCCCGCATACCGGGAAGCTGCGCCGCCTGGCGCTGCTGGATCCGCATCCGGTGCTGCGGCTGGGCCTGGAAGTGTTGTTATGTGAGCACAGCGGTCTGCAGGTCCGTGGCAGCTTCGCCAATGAAGCCGACCTGCTGTCGCTGCTGCATCAGCAGCCCGGTTGTGTCGATCTGCTGGTGATCGATGCCCTTCCGCTGGGTGACCAAGGGGTTGGCCTGCAACTGCTGCGCACGCTGTCGCAGCAGTGGCCGTCGTTGCCGGTGCTGGTGCTTTCAGCCCATTGCAACGCCAGCACGGTGGTGACGGCCATGCAGGCCGGCGCGCGCGGCTTCCTGTCCAAGGCGACCGCACCGCGCGTGCTGCTGCGGGCTGTGGAGGTGGTGGCCCGGGGTGGGCGGTTCGTGCCGCCGGAACTGCGCCCGCAGTTGAGCCGCTCGCGGGCGCGCCGCATGCCCTCATTGATGCCGCTCAGCCGCCGCGAGCGCGAGGTGCTGCGCCTGGTGCTGGAAGGCTGCAGCACCGGCGAAGTCGCGCAGCGCTTCGGCCGTTCCGCAAGCACGGTCAGCTCGCAGAAAAAAGCCGCCTACCAGAAGCTCGGCATCCGCAGCGACGGCGAGCTGTTCCGCATCCGCCACCTGCTCGAATGCGGCTGAAACCCGGGCTTATTCCCCCTGGTACTGCTTCTCTTCGACCAGTGCCGACCCCGCAACGCGGTTGATCTCGTTCTTGACCTGCACGCGCTCGCCATTGGTACCGTACACGCCGCGCGCCAGCTGGACGAAGGCATCATCGAACACCTGTGCCGCTTCCTTGTCGCGCAGCTGGTCCTGGATGTCCCACATGCGCTCGTTGATGGCCTTGAGCTGCTGCTTCAGCGCGGCAAGTGCCGGCTGTGCCTGCAGCTGCTGCTGCAGCAACGGCAGCAGGCCGTCCAGCTCCGTCCGCACATTGGCCAGCTTGGTGGCATCGCCGATGCGTTCGGCCTTGATCTCGAGAATGGTGATCTTGTCGATCAGCTCGCCGATCGATACCGGCGTCAGGATGGCGTCCATGGGTGGTTTCCTGGAAACAGGCGGCCATCATACCGCGCCACTGCCAAGCGGTTTTACGCTGATTTTGCGCCCCGGCCACGGTAGCGCCATCGAACCGTTACGGCCCGGCCATCGACACTGCCGTCCCGGCGGTTGAGCCGCCATTGGATGAGGAATGATGTGCAGTGGACAGCAAGGGAATGATCGCGGCGGTGGCCGCGGCGGTGGCGGGACTGCTGGGCGTGGGCAGCGCGCAGGCACAGGTGAGCGGCAACGCCACGTTGACCAGCGATTACGTCTGGCGGGGCAGTTCGCAGAGTGACGGCGACCCGGCGGTGCAGGCCGGAGCGAAGTTCGCGCTCGCGTCCGGGTGGTATGCCAGCGGGTGGGGCTCGAACGTATCGTTCAAGCCGGACAACGGCGCACGCAGCGAGTTCGATCTGGTGGCGGGCTGGTCCGGCACACCGGCCGCGGACTGGACGCTGGACGCCAACCTGACCCGCTACGTGTATCCGGGGACAGCCCGCGCGCTGGACTGGACAGAGTTCGCTGCCACGGTGGGCTGGAAGCAGCGGACCTGGCTGCAGGTCGCGCATTCCAGCGATGCCCTGGGCGGTGGCCATCGCGGTACCTACGCACAGTTGGGCGTGCGCCTGCCGCTGCACGAGCGCATCCGGCTTGAAGCGGCCGTGGGCCACTACTGGCTGGCGGCCGCGCAGGGGCCGGATTACGTGCACGGGCAGCTCAGCGCCATCGCCACGTTGGCTCCGGCGTGGGAAGTGCGGGCCACCGTGCATGACACCGATACCGCGGCCAGACGCCTGTTCCCGGGCAACGCGGGCGGGCGCTGGGAACTGGCGCTGCAGGGCAGCTTCTAGCGGGCCGGCGCCGCCACGACGGTATCGGCCACCCATGGGCCGGTACCGCGCGGCTCAACCGCGCAGGCGCTGGCTCAGGCCCTTGAGGAAGTTGCGCAGCATCTGATCCAGGCAACGTCGGTAGGTGGCATGCCCGGGTTGGCGGAACAGCGCCCCGATCTCGGACTTGGATACCTTGAAGCCGGCGCTGGCGAAGATGTCCATCAGATCGACGTCGCGCAGCTGGAACGCCACGCGCAGCTTCTTCAGCACCAGGTTGTTGTCGATGCGGGTTTCCACGGCGCGCTGCGGCTGGCTCTCGTCGCGGCCGCGCAGGTGCACGATCAGGCCATCCAGGAAGTGCGCCAGCGCACTGTCGTCCATCGGCACGAAGCCGGCTTCATCCTCGCGCCGCAGCCAGGCCCTGGCCTGCTCGAGATCCACCGCGAAGGTCGGGTCGGCCAGCTGGCACAGGGCCACCACGTGGTGGTCGCCCAGGTCCAGGGAGTAGCGCACGCTGCGCAGTACATCATTGTTGATCATGGCCCATTGTAGCGGTCCGGCCGTTGTCACCGGATTGTCACCGGATTGAAGCATCGTGAGCGCTGTTCCGTAGAGACCTCGTCCGATGCGCCGGTACCTCGTTCTCCTCCTGCTGGCGGCCAGCAGTGTTGCCGCCCATGCCCAGGACCGTTTTGTTCCGGTCGAACAGCGGCTCACTGCGGCCCAGCTGGCCGAAGTGGGGCTGAGCCCGGCCCAGCTGCAGGCGTTGAACCGCGTGCTGCGCCAGGCAGAGGCCGCGTCGCCTGCCATTTCCGCGGCCACGGCCGCCCCCGCCGGCGCGCCGCTGCCTGCGAATGTTCCGGCGCCGGCAGCCATGCACCTGGGGCTGGAAGAAGGCCCGTTCAGCGCACGCGTGGTGGGGGAGGTGGCCGGTTGGGCCCCCGGCACGGTGTTCACCCTCGACAACGGACAGCAATGGCAGGTGATGAAGGGACAGATGAAGCTGCGCAGGGCCCTCCAGGCGCCGCAGATCGAAGTGATCCCGGGCATCGCCGGCCGCTGGTTCCTGCAGGTCGACGAGGATCTGCCGAAGGCCCGCGTGTTCCGCCTGCGCTGAGTGTGCCCGGCGCGAAGACCGATCAGGCAAGGCAGGGTCCTGCCGACGGTGCCAGAATGGGGGTCCCGTTCCTCCACGGAGTTGCCTGATGTCCCGCACCGTCCTGATTACCGGCGCCACGTCCGGATTTGGCGCCGCCGCCGTCCATCGCTTCGCCCAGGCAGGCTGGAAGGTGATCGCCACCGGCCGTCGCAGCGATCGCCTGCAACCGCTGGTCGAGCGCTATGGCAAGGACGTGGTGCACGCAGCGGCGTTTGATGTCCGCGATCCGATCGCAATGGAAGCGGCGCTGCTGGCGCTGCCCCCCGCATTCGGTGAGATCGACCTGCTGGTCAACAACGCCGGTCTCGCGCAGGGCACCGCTCCGGCGCAGAGCGCCAGCCTGCAGGACTGGACGACGATGATCGATACCAACATCACCGCCCTGGTGACGTTGACCCACCGCCTGCTGCCGCAGCTGGTCGAACGCAGGGGTGCGATCATCAACATCTCGTCGGTTGCCGGTGTCTACCCGTACCCGGGCGGCAACGCGTATGGCGGTACCAAGGCGTTCGTCAGCCAGTTCTCGCTGGGCCTGCGTTCGGACCTGCACGGTACGGGCGTGCGTGTGACCACCATCGAGCCGGGCATGGCCGAGACCGAGTTCACGGTGGTGCGTACCCACGGTGACCAGGCCGCGTCGGACAAGCTGTACTCCGGCGCCAACCCGATGACCGCCGAGGACATCGCCGAGCAGATCTTCTGGGTTGCCAGCCTGCCGCCGCATCTGAACATCAACCGCCTGGAACTGATGCCGGTCAGCCAGTCGTTCGCCGGCTTCCAGGTCGCGCGCGAGGGCTGACCTGCGTGCCTTCAGGGCCGCCCGGCGTGGGTCGGCCCTGCGGGGCCCAAAAAAGAAAGCCGGGCAATGCCCGGCTTCTTCCGTTCAGACCCGAACGATCACTGTGCCTTGATCGCCATCGCCTGCAGGCCGGTGCCATCCAGCTTCTGCTTGGCTTCGGACAGCTCACCGGCGCTGCCGTAGGGCCCCATGCGCACGCGGTACACGGTCTTGCCATTGATCTGCGCCGACTCCACCCGTGCCGCCAGGCCCATCATCGCCAGCTTGGCCTTGGTGGCCTCGGCGTCGCCGGAGGCGCCGAACGCACCTGCCTGCAGGATGTAGCGCGCGTTGTCGCCGGCCACGGCCGGTGCTGCAGCGGCGGCCGGCGGCGCGTCCACGCGGGCGGCCTGCGCGGTCGATGCCGTGCTGGTCGCCGCCGGACTGGTCGTGGCCGGTGCAGCCGTTGCCGGGCGTTCGCTCAGCGGGGCAGGCAGCGGACGGCTGGTCGCGGTCAGCGGTGCCGTGCTGGCGACACTGGCCGTCGCGGTCGGTGCCGGCGTTGCGGGGACCGGTTTGCCCTCCAGCGCCGCCTGCGCGCGCTGCGCTTCGGCCTTGGCCCGGCGCTGTTCCTCGGCGCGGGTGCTGGCAGCCAGTTCGGCATCGGACATCTCCACTTCCTTGCCGGGCAGCAGGGTGTAGAAGTCGTACTGGGTCGCCGCCGGCTTCTCGGCTTCGGCCGGTTTCGGCGTGGCCGGTTGTGCGGCCGGCTGCGTGCCGACATCGCTGTCGGCATCGGCGACCGGCGCCGGCTGCGCGTTCGGGTTCGGCTGCGGACCGGCGCGCAGGAAGCCATCGCCCTCGCCCTTGAACAGATTCGGCGCCGCCAGGAACACCACGGCGGCGATGGCCACACCGGCGACCAGCCACACCCATCCCGGGGTGCCCTGGCTGCTGCTGTTGCGTCGTGCCTGGTTTTTGCCGCGTCGTGCTGCCATGTGTACTGCGTCTCCTGATGCTTACATTTTTTCCGGGGCGCTCACGCCCAGGAGGTCGAGGCCATTGGCCAGCACCTGACGCGCCGCGCAGGCCAGCGTCAGCTTGGCGTTGCGATCGTCGGCGTCGTCCACCAGCACCGGTGTCCCGTGATACCACGTGTGGAAGGCATGCGCCAATTCACGCAGGTACTGCGCCACCAGATGCGGCTCCAGCGCCACGCCGGCGGCTTCGACCACTTCCGGATAGCGCGAGATCTCGTTCATCAGCAGCAGCGAGGCGTCATCGGCCAGGCGCACGAGCTGCCCCAGGCCACTGCCCTGGTCATAGGCCAGGCCCTTCTCCTGCGCCTGGCGGAGCAGGCTGCACACGCGGGCATGCGCGTACTGCACGTAGAACACCGGGTTGTCGTTGCTCTGCTGGCGGGCCAGATCGATGTCGAAGGTCAGCTGCGAATCGGGCTTGCGCGCGATCAGGAACCAGCGGGTCGCATCGCGTCCAGCTTCTTCGATCAGGTCGCGCAGGGTGAAGTAGCTGCCGGCACGCTTGGACAGCTTCACTTCCTCGCCGCCGCGCATGACGGTGACCATCTGATGCAGCACATACTCGGGCCAGCCCTGCGGGATGCCCACTTCCAGCGCCTGCAGGCCTGCACGCACGCGCGCCAGCGACCCGTGGTGGTCGGCGCCCAGCTCGGTGATCGCGCGCTCGTAGCCGCGCTGCCATTTGGACAGGTGGTAGGCCACGTCCGGCACGAAGTAGGTGAAGGTGCCGTCGGACTTGCGCATCACGCGGTCCTTGTCGTCACCGAAGTCGGTGCTGCGCAGCCACAGTGCGCCGCCTTCCTCGTAGGTGTGGCCGGACGCCTGCAGCTTGGCCACGGTTTCCGCGACCTTGCCATCGGCGTACAGCGAGCTTTCCAGGAAGTAGATGTCGAAATCGACGCCGAACGCGGCCAGGTCCAGGTTCTGCTCGTTGCGCAGGTAGGCCACCGCGAAGCGGCGGATCGCCTGCATGTCGTGCGGATCCTTGGCGCCGACCACGAGGGTGCCTTCCAGGTCGACGCTGGCGCCGGCCATGTAGGCTCGCGCGACATCGGCGATGTACTCGCCGCGGTAGCCGCCTTCCGGCCAGCCCTCCTGGTCGGGGGCGATGCCCTGGACGCGGGCCTGCACCGACAGCGCCAGGTTCTCGATCTGCACGCCGGCGTCGTTGTAATAGAACTCACGCTTGGCGTTCCAGCCGTTGGCGTCGAGCACGCGGGCCACGCAGTCGCCGATCGCCGCAGCGCGGCCATGGCCGACGTGCAGCGGACCGGTCGGGTTGGCCGACACATACTCCACGCCCACCGTGCGGCCGTTGCCGGACAGGTTGCGCCCGTAGTCGTGGCCTTCCTTGATGACCGAGGCGGCTTCGCGCTGGTACGCGGCCGGAGCCAGATGGAAGTTGATGAAGCCGGGTCCGGCGATCTCGACTTTGCTGACGTCCTCGCTGCGCGGCAGCGCCTCGACCAGTGCCTGCGCCAGTGCGCGCGGGTTGCTGCGCGCGGCCTTGGCCAGCAGCATTGCGGCGTTGGTGGCGAAGTCGCCATGGTCACGGGTCTTCGGGCGCTCGACCACGAAGTCCGGCGGCAGGGAGTCGGCGGGCAGGGTGCCATTGGCGCGCAAGGCTTCGATGCCTTGGCTGATCAGGGCGCGGAGGAGATTTTTCACGAGGCCTGCTGTGAGAATGAGCGGCGGAATCGCCCATTTTAGCGCAGATGCCGGCGGCCACGCTGACCGTTGCCTGCCTGTGCGGTCCCCCGGGGTCGGCCGGGGGGCCGGGCTCAGCCGAACAGGCGGGCCTGGCGCTGGCCCAGCAGGCCACGTTCAGCAAACGAAACAGGACGGCCTTCGCCCACTACGAAATGGTCGAGCAGGCGGATGTCGACCAGGGCCAGGGCCTGCTGCAGCTCCTCGGTGATGCGCGCGTCGGCCGGCGATGGCTCCGGGTCGCCGGACGGGTGGTTGTGGCTGATGATCACGGCGGCGGCATTGAGCTGCAGGGCGCGCCGCACGACCTCCCGTGGATAGACCGCCGCTGCGGTGAGGGTTCCGGCAAACAGTTCCTCGCACGCGATCAGCCGGTGGCGGTTGTCCAGGAACAGCACCAGGAACAGTTCGCGGGCCTGCCCGCGCAGACGGTGCTGCAGGTAGCGCCCCACCGCCCCGGGATTGTCGCCAACTGCTTCGCCGTGCTGCAGTTCGGCGGCCAGGTACCGGTGGGCCAGTTCCAGGCCGGCGGCAAGGGTGCAGCTGCGGGCCGGCCCCAGCCCGGGCAGTCGTGCCAGCTCGCCGGCAGGCCGGTCCAGCAGCACCCGTAGCGGACCGTGCGCGTGCAGCAGGTCGCGTGCGGTCTGCACGGCATCGCGGCCGCCGACCCCGGAGCCGAGGAACAGCGCCAGCAACTCCGCGTCGGACAGCATGGTGGGACCCCGCGCCAGCAGCTTCTCGCGGGGACGTTCCTGTTCAGGCCAGTCATGGATGGGCATGCCTGCATCATCGCCAGCGGCGCCCGGCGCTCCCATCGGCGCTTGCCGCCGATGACCGTCAGCCGATGCCTCAATCGCGCACGGTCTTCAGGTAGTCGAACAGTTCCTGGTTGCTCTGCAGTCCCAGCTTGCGCTTGGCCTCGGCCTTCTGCCGGCTGATCGTCTTCGGGCTGCGGCCGCAGCGGGCCGCGATGGCGTTGATGTTCAGGCCCTCGGCGAGCAGCTGCAGGACTTCCTGCTCGCGCGCGGAGAGCGAGACCGGTGTGCGCTGGAACAGCAGGTCGCGCGACTGCAGGTGATGACGCAGCTGCTGTGAGACGAATACCTGGCCGGACATGGCTGCCGCGAGCGCCATCGGCAGTTCGGCGAAGCCGGCGCATTTGTCGACCAGGCCATCGATGCCTTCGCGCAGCAGCCTGTCCAGCAGTCCCGGGTGGCGGGCACCGGTCAGCACCACCACCGGCAGGCCCGGATGACGCTCGCGCAGTGCGCCCAGCAGCGCAGGGCCGTCGGGGCCGACGCCGGGCATGGACAGGTCGGTGAGGACGGCATGGCAGGTTTCACGCTGCAGCAGGTCGAGCAGCTGGGCACCGTCGGCCGCGCTGCCGGCCACCTGCATCTGGTGAGCCTCCAGCACGATACGGATGCCATGCAGTACAACCGGATGGTCGTCGGCGATGATGATGCGCGGTTGCACGCGGGATCCTCGGGGAAGCGGAGCGGCGCACCGGAGGTGGCCAGTACCGATTCTGCAAAGCCGACCAGGGCACGGGTATAGGAAAGTTCCGAATCATCGGCGGGTGAACCCGGGAACTGCGGTAGTGGAAGTTCCATCTGCTGATAGCTGCCAGCTATGTGCGCTGTGCATCGGGACATTACCGACCATCGGGTAAGCTAGCGCCCTCGTTTGCACAGGAATTCCAGGTGGCTGACTCCCCCAACGCATCCCCCGCGCCGGCCGGCGCGCTGGAAGGCCAGAAACTGCTGTTGTGTGTCGGCGGCGGGATTGCGGCTTACAAGGCCCTGGAACTGGTGCGGCGGCTGCGCGATGCCGGGGCGCTGGTGCAGGTGGCGATGACTGCCGGCGCCCAGCAGTTCGTGACCCCGCTCAGTTTCCAGGCCCTGTCCGGGCAGCCGACCCGCACTACGTTGTGGGACAGCGCCGCCGAACAGGCCATGGGCCACATCGAGCTGGCGCGCTGGGCCGACCGCATCGTGATCGCACCGGGCACCGCCGACCTGCTGGCGCGCCTGGCCCATGGTCACGCCAACGACCTGGTCAGCACGTTGTGCCTGGCCAGTACCGCGCCGCTGACCGTGTGTCCGGCGATGAACCATCGCATGTGGCTGCATCCGGCCACGCAGGCCAACATCGCACTGCTGCGCCAGCGGGGCGCGCAGGTGATCGGACCGGTCGACGGGCCGTTGGCCGAGGGTGAGTCCGGCCCGGGGCGGCTGGCCGAGCCGGGTGACATCGTTGCCGCGCTGGCGGCCAACGGCAATGCCGTGGCGCCTGCCGCGCCCGCGGCAACCCGCGCGCTGCAGGGACTGCGTGTGCTGATCAGCGCCGGACCCACCTACGAGGACATCGACCCGGTGCGCTACGTCGGCAACCGCAGCAGCGGCAAGATGGGCTTCGCACTGGCCGCGGCCGCGGCGACGATGGGGGCGCAGGTGGTGCTGGTCAGTGGTCCCGTGCAGCTGCCGACGCCGGTCGGCGTGCAGCGCGTCGATGTGCGCTCGGCCGCGCAGATGCGCGACGCTGTGCTCTCATCGCTGCCGGCCGACATCTATATCGGTGCCGCCGCCGTGTCCGACTACACCCCGCGGCAGGTGGCGCCGCAGAAGCTGAAGAAGACCGCCGACAGCCAGTCACTGGTGATCGAACTGGTGCGTACCCCGGACATCCTGGCCGAGGTGGCCGCGCAGACGCAGTCGCTGAAGCTGGTGGTCGGTTTCGCCGCCGAAACCCACGACGTGGAGAAGTACGCGCGTGGCAAGCTGGTCGACAAACGCCTGGATCTGGTGATCGCCAACCAGGTCGGCATCAGTGGCGGTGGCTTCGAAAGTGACAACAACGCCGCCACGGCCTTCTGGCAGGATGGCGAACAGGTATTCCCGGCGACCTCCAAGCGCGAGCTGGCCGAACAACTGCTGGCGCTGATCGCGCGGAGACTTCAGGCATGACCCAGGTGATTTCATCGCAACCGTTGCAGGTCAAACTGCTCGATCCGCGCTTCGGCGACAGCTGGCCGCTGCCGGCGTATGCCACCGAGGCCAGTGCCGGCATGGACCTGCGCGCAGCGCTGGACACCGCGCTGACTTTGCAGCCGGGCGATACCGCGCTGGTTCCCAGTGGCCTGGCCATCCACATTGCCGATCCGCACCTGTGCGCGGTCATCCTGCCGCGTTCGGGCCTGGGCCATCGCCACGGCATCGTCCTCGGCAACGGCACCGGCCTCATCGACGCCGACTACCAGGGTCCGCTGCTGATCAGCGTCTGGAACCGGGGCCGCGAGGCCTTCACGATCGAGCCGGGTGACCGCATCGCGCAGCTGGTGGTGGTTCCGATTGCCCGCGTCAGCCTGCAGGTGGTGGATACTTTCACCGACAGCGTGCGGGGAACGGGTGGATTCGGCCATACCGGGGTGCGTTGACGGGGGACATTGATGAGCGGCATCGGGGAAAGGCAGCAGGGACGGTCGTTGGGGCGCAGCGCACCGCTGCTGGCAGTGCTGCTCGTGTTGCTGGCCGGCTGGTTCGGCTGGAGCGCCGTGCAGCAGTGGCGCCAGGAGGCAGGTGGCAAGGCGCTGGAAGAGGCGCGTGACCAGGCCGTGCAGGGCCTGCAACAGGCCGCCAGTGGCCAGTTGCAGCAGCTGCAGCAGCAGTTGAAGAACGAGCGCCTGCAGCAGGCGCTGCAGGCCGGCGATGCGTCCGCCGCTGCGCTGGCCCTGCGCGAGAGCTGGTCCGGCGTGGAGCGGGTGGAGGTGCTGGGCGCCGACCTGGCCGCTGCCTACGCCGATCCGGCCACCTTTGGCTATGCGCGCCTGGCCCTGCTGGAGCAGGCATTGGGCGAGGACCGGCCGAGCCTGCGGGTGGTCCGCGATGGGGGAGGCAACCGCCTCGGCCTGGCTGCGCCGGTGCAACTGGGCAGTCTGGGGGCGGCGGTGGTCTACGTCCGTCAGCCGCTGCTGCGCCTGACCGCGCCGCTGGATCAGATCCGCGCACCTGCCAGTGGTTTCCTCGGCCTGCGCCAGGGCACGCACGATCTGGTCACCCAGGGCGATTCCGGCCTGGCGCAGATCGCCGAGGCGCAGGCAAGGCCGATTGCCGGCACCCCGCTGCGGCTGGCAGCGGCCGTGCCCAACGTCGAACCCGGCCCGCTCGGTCTGGGCGCGCTGGCCAGCGGCATCGTCGCGCTGCTGCTGGCCTTCATCGCCGTGCTGCTGCTGGTCGGTCGCGATCGCCTGCCGAAGCGCCTGCCGCTGCCGCGGCGCACGTCCGCCGTCGAGGTGGATGAGGGCCCGACGCTGCGCGAGAGCCTGCAGATGGCGCCACCGCAGGTCGCCGAAGCTGCCGCCGACGCCACAGTGGCCCCTCCGCCGCCGGTCCCGGCGGAAGCGCTGGCAGCGGGCATCTTCCGGGCCTACGACATCCGCGGTGTGGTGGGCAGCGAACTGACGGCAAAGACCGCCGCGCTGATCGGCCAGGCCATCGGTACCGCTGCGCTGGAACAGGGCCTGCGCGAGGTGGTGATCGGCCGTGACGGGCGCCTGTCCGGCCCCGAGCTGGCAGCCGGCCTGGCCGAAGGCCTGCGCCGTGCCGGCTGCGCGGTCATCGACATCGGCCTGGCGCCCACGCCGGTCGTCTATTACGCCGCATTCCACCTGCGTACCGGCACCTGCGTGGCGGTGACCGGCAGCCACAATCCTCCCGAGTACAACGGCTTCAAGGTCGTCATCGGCGGCGAAACGCTGTCCGGCGATGCCATCACCGGCCTGTACCAGCGCATCGTCGAGGGTCGCCTTGTGCAGGCGGCCGAACCGGGTGACTACCAGCAGCGCGATGTCGGCGCCGATTACATCCAGCGGATCGCCGACGACGTGCAGCTCGACCGCCCGCTGAAGGTGGTGGCCGACGCCGGCAACGGGGTTGCCGGTGCGCTGGCCCCGCAGCTGCTGGAAGCGATCGGTGCCGAGGTGATTCCGCTTTACTGCGATGTTGATGGCACCTTCCCCAATCATCATCCCGACCCCAGCGAGCCGAACAACCTGCAGGACCTCGTACAGACGGTCAAACGCTTTGGCGCTGATCTCGGCGTGGCCTTCGACGGTGACGGCGACCGCCTGGGCGTGGTCACCGGCGAGGGCAGGATCATCTACGCCGACCGCCTGCTGATGCTCTTCGCCGCCGATGTGCTGATGCGCAATCCCGGGGCGATGGTGATCTACGACGTGAAGTGCACGGGCAAGCTGTCCGACCACGTGCTGCGCAACGGCGGCAGCCCGCTGATGTGGAAGACCGGGCACTCGCTGATGAAGGCGAAGATGCGCGAGACCGATGCCGAGCTGGCGGGCGAGATGAGCGGCCACTTCTTCTTCAAGGAACGCTGGTTCGGCTTCGATGACGGGCTGTACGCCGCCGCGCGCCTGCTGGAGATCCTGGCCCAGCGCGAGGAAACCCCGGATGAGGTGCTGTCCGGACTGCCGGAGATGGTGGCCACACCGGAGCTGAAGGTGCCGGTGTCCGAGGGTACGCCGCACGCCCTGGTGGCGATGCTGGTGGCGGCAGCGCAGTCGCCGGACAACCCGTATGTAGGTGGCCGCCTGTCGACCATCGACGGCCTGCGTGTGGATTTCCCCGACGGCTGGGGACTGGTGCGCGCCTCCAACACCACCCCGGTACTGGTGCTGCGCTTCGAGGGCGACGACGAGGCGGCGCTGGAGCGCATCCAGGCACTGTTCCGCAGCCAGCTGCAGCCGATCGTCGGCGACACCCCGCTGGGGTTCTGATCGATCCGGGTGGGTGCCGACCGTTGGTCGGCACACCCTCACCCCTTGAACCGCAATCCGACGCCAGGTTCGGTGAACAGGTAGCGTGAATCCAGCGCCGAATCGCCCAGCTTGTGCCGCAGCTTGCCCACCAGGATGCGCAGGTAGTGCGTGTCGTGCTGGTGGGTGGGTCCCCAGATCTCCTGCAGGATCTGCGGCTGGGTGACCACCCGGCCGGCATTGCGCAGCAGCAGCGACAGCAGCGCGTACTCCTTGCGGGTCAGCGCCACCGGTTCGCCCGCGATCGCCACTTCCCGGCGCACCAGGTCCACATGCAGATGGCCGTCGTCGAATACCGGAGGCGTGCCATCGGTCGGCACGCTGCGTGTCCGCAACAGCGCGCGCACCCGCGCCATCAGTTCCTGCGTGCCGAAGGGCTTGGTCACATAGTCGTTGGCACCGTTGTCCAGCGCCCGCACCTTTTCCGCTTCTCCGGCACGTACGGTCAGCATGATGACCGGGACCTGGCTCCATTGCCGCAGCTGCTCCAGCACCTGGTGGCCCTCCATGTCCGGCAGGCCGATATCCAGGATCACCAGGTCCATATCCTCGCTGGCAGCCAGCTGCAGGCCCTCCTGGCCGGTCGCGGCCTGCCTGACCTGATAGCCCTGCGCCCGCAGGCTGATATCCAGGAAACGGCGGATCTGGGTCTCGTCATCGATCACCAGCACGCGCGGGGCCGGTACGCTCGCATCAATCGGGGTCGGGCTCATCGTGGGAGGCTGGCTTGAGCAGGGGCAGGGTGATGCGGATCAGGGTACCGCGACGGTCACGTCCCGGCAGCGCCTGCACGCTGCCGCCATGCGCGCCGATCATTCCCTGGCAGATGGTCAGGCCCAGACCGGTACCATGGCGGCCACGGTCGCCACGCTCGACGCTGTAGAACATGTCGAAGATGCGTGCCCGCTCTTCGTCGGGGATGCCGGGACCGGCATCGATCACGTCGATGCGCAGTTGGCCGTCCAGTTCGCGCGCCTGCACCTGTACCGCGGCATCGGCGGGGGAGAACTTGGCCGCATTCTCCATGACATTGAATACCGCCTGCTCGACCAGCGCCGGATGCACCCAGATCGGCGCCAGGGTCGGCGGGATATCCAGTTCCAGCCTCACGTTGGGCTGGTAGCGCTGCAGCCGTCGCGCGGCCGACCCGATCAACTCGTCCACCCCGATCCAGTCGCGGTTGATCTTCAGGCCTTCGTGGCCCAGCCGGGTCATGTCCAGCAGGTTCTGGATGTAGCGGTCCAGCCGTTCGCCTTCGACCAGGATGGTGTCCAGCAGCGCGCGGCGGTCAGCCACGTCCATCGCCGTGCCATAGCTGGCCAGGCTGTCGGCCGATCCGATCATCGCCGCCAGCGGCGAGCGCAGATCGTGCGATACCGAAGACAACAGAGCAGAGCGCAGGCGCTCGGTCTCGTTGCTGACGTGCGCCCGCTCCAGCTCGGCCACCAGCCGCGTGCGCAATGCCGCCTGGGCAATGTCGTCCACCATCGCTTCGGCCAGCTGGCGCTGCTCGGGCAGCAGGCGTGCACCTGGCAGATACAGGCCGGCCACGCCGATTGCACGGTCCTCGCCATCAAGCAGGGGCAGGAACCACCATTGCGCGCCGGCCAGCGTATCGGTGAAACGCCCGCTGGGCTGGCCGTGGCGCAGCGCCCAGTCGGCGGCAGCCAGGTCGGTGTCGCCGGGCAGGGTGCGGCCGCCGGCGGTGGTGTCCACGCCGATCCGCAGCCATGCCGGCACGTCCATTGCCTGCTCCAGCGCATGGCGGCCGGCCAGTGCCACCTCGCCATCGCCGGCAGCGCTGGCCAGCTGTCGCCCCAGCTGCTGCCGCGCGCGCGCATGCCGGTTGGCGGCCCGCAGGGCGATCACCTGCATGCGCAGCCGTGATGCCAGGCGCCCGGCCACCAGTGCCGCTGCCAGGAACAGGAACACGGTGATCACGCCTTGGCGTGCGCCGATGGCGAAGGTGAAGCGTGGTGCGATGAACAGGAAGTTGTAGGCGAGGAAGCACAGGATCGCGGCCATGACCGCCACGCTGGCGCGGGTGCGGGCTGCGACCAGCACGACCGCCACGATGAACACCATCGACAGGTCGGCCATGCCCACCCAGCGTTCAACCAGCCACGCGACCAGGCAGGCCAGCGCGGTGGCGAGCAGGGCCTGCAGTGGTTCGTGGTTGATGCCGCGCGCCGGCGGCAACAGGCCTTCGCGGCGTGAACGCGCACGTGCCTGCGGCGTGCTGATGATGGTGATCTCGTAGTGCGCACCGCGCTGGATCAGCTGCTGGGTCAGGGTGCGGTTGAACATCCGTGCCAGCGGCCGCTCGCGGGTGCGGCCCAGCACCAGGGTCGAGACACCGTTGTGCGCGGCGTGGTCGAGCAGGGCATCGGCGATGCTGGAGCCATGCAGCAGTTCGGCATCGCCGCCCAGGCGACGTGCCAGCGCGAACGCCGCGTCGATCTCGCGTCGGGTCGCTTCGTCCTGGCGTCGTCCCTGCACCGTCACCACCGTCCACGGCGCATCGCGCCGTTCGGCAATGCGGCGCGCGACCCGCACCAGATACTCGCTCTGCCCGCCACCATCGATCGCCACCAGTACGCCGCGGCGCAGCGGCAGGTTGCCCTCGCCGCGTGCGGCACGGGTCTCGCGCAGGCTGCTGTCGACACGATCAGCGGCTTCCTGCATGGCCAGCTCGCGCAGTGCGGTCAGGTTGGCCGGCGAGAAGAACGCCTGCAGTGCCTGTGCCGCCTGCTCCGGCACGTACACCTTGCCCTGCTGCAGGCGGGCGATCAGTTCGCGTGGCGGCAGGTCCACCAGCACGATGTCGTGCAGGCGGTCGAGCACACCGTCCGGCACGGTTTCGCTGACGCGCACCCCGGTGATGCGCATCACTACGTCGTTGAGGCTTTCCAGGTGCTGGATGTTGACCGTGGTCCAGACATCGATGCCCGCATCCAGCAGCTCCATGACATCCTGCCAGCGTCGCTCGTGGCGGCTGCCCGGTGCATTGCGATGTGCCAGTTCGTCGACCAGCACCAGCGCCGGGCGCCGCGCCAGCACGGCATCCAGGTCCATTTCCTGCAGGGCGTGGCCGTGGTAGGCCACGTCCTTCAGCGGCAGCCGTGGCAGTCCTTCCAGCAACGCCTGGGTATCGGCACGGCCATGCGTCTCCACCAGCCCCACCACCAGGTCGACCCCGCGGCGCAGCTGTTCCTGCGCGCGGTTGAGCATCGTGTAGGTCTTGCCCACGCCCGGCGCCGCGCCGAGGAATACCGTCAGCTTGCCACCGGCTTCGCGTTGCAGGCCTTCCACCAGGGCGTCGGCCTGGCGGGTTCGCAGGTCAGTCATGGCGGCCATTGTGCGCGCAGCGGGTGCACGATCGCATCACGGCCTGGCGGCTGCGTGGTCCAGCGCGAAGTTCAGCGTCACCACGTTCACCCGCGGCTGGCCGAACAGACCCCATTGGCGTCCCTCGGTGTGGGCCTGCAGCAGCGCCTGCACACGTTCCACCGGCAGGCCCCGGGCACGCGCCACGCGGGCCACCTGCAGCTGCGCCGCCGCCGGCGTCAGCTGCGGATCGAGCCCGCCGCCGGATTGGGTGACGAGGTCTGCCGGCACCTGGTCCGGTGCGACGCCTTCGCGCGCTGCGACCGCAGCCGTGCTTGCGGCGACGCGCTCGGTCAACGCAGGGTTGCTGCGTGCCAGGTTGGAGCCGGCCGCCGCCATCGGGTCATAGTTGGCGGCCGATGGCCGCGCCTGGAAGTAGCCATCGCCAGCGAACGGCTGCGCCAGCCACGCCGACGCACGCACCTGGCCGCTGCCATCGCGCAGCAGGCTGCCTTCGGCCTGCATCGGGTAAGCCAGGCCGGCAAAACCGGTGGCGATGCCGGCGTAGACCGCACCGGCCAGCAGCAGGGTCGCCACACCCAGGCCGATCGCCGGGCGCCAGCTGGCGTCGTCCTGCAGGCGGGCCATGCGGGATGCGGCCTTTGCTTCGCGCGGAAGGGAAGAAGAAGTGGAAGCAGAGCGGTTCATGAGCCGGATACCAGGACAAGAAGGAGGTCGATCGCCTTGATCGCCGCGAACGGCAGCAGCACGCCACCCAGGCCGTACACCAGCATGTTCCGGCGCAGAAGCGCGGTGGCCGTGGCCGGGCGGAAGCGCACGCCCCGCAGAGCCAGCGGAATCAGAGCGGGAATCACCAGGGCGTTGAAGATCAGCGCGGCCAGCACCGCGTTGCGCGGACTCGACAGCTGCATCACGTTCAGCGCCGCCATCGCAGGTACCGCCGCGGCGAACAGCGCCGGCAGGATCGCGAAGTACTTGGAGACATCGTTGGCCAGCGAGAAGGTGGTCAGCGCGCCGCGGGTGATCAGCTGCTGCTTGCCTACTTCCACCACCGCCAGCAGCTTGGCCGGATCCGAATCCAGGTCGACCATGTTGCCGGCTTCCTTGGCGGCCTGCGTGCCGGAGTTCATGGCCAGCCCGATGTCGGCCTGGGCCAGCGCCGGCGCATCGTTGGTGCCATCGCCGACCATCGCCACCAGACGGCCCCCGGCCTGTTCCTGGCGGATGCGTGCCAGCTTGTCCTCGGGCCGGGCTTCGGCGATGTAGTCGTCGACGCCGGCTTCGGCAGCGATGGCGGCCGCGGTCAGCGGGTTGTCACCGGTGATCATCACCGTCCGGATGCCCATCGCCCGCAGCTGTGCGAACTTCTCGCGCATGCCGTGCTTGACCACGTCCGACAGTTCGATCACGCCCAGCACATGGCGACCTTCCGCCACCACCAGCGGCGTGGCGCCGTTGCGGGCGACCTGTTCGACGCGCCCGCCCAGCTCGGCCGGCACCACGCCTCCCTGCGCCTGCACATGGTTGCGGATCGCATCCAGCGCACCCTTGCGGATCTGCCGGCCATGGGCAAGGTCAACGCCGGACATGCGGGTCTGCGCACTGAAGGCCAGGTAGACGGCCTGCTCCGGCTCGGCGGTGGTGCACCCCTGCTCGCGTGCCAGGCGCACGATCGACTTGCCTTCCGGGGTCGGGTCGGCCAGCGAGGACAACAGGGCCGCGTCGCGCAGCTGGCTGGCGTCGATCCCGGCCAACGCATGGAAGTGGCTGGCCTGGCGGTCGCCGTAGGTGATGGTGCCGGTCTTGTCCAGCAGCAGCACATCGACGTCGCCGGCCACTTCCACCGCCTTGCCCGACTTGGCCAGCACGTTGGCCGCCAGGGCGCGGTTCATGCCGGCGATGCCGATGGCCGGCAGCAATCCGCCGATGGTGGTCGGGATCAGGCAGACCAGCAGTGCGATCAGCAGCAGTGGATCGACCTGGACGCCGACATGGGCGCCGATGGCCGGCAATGTCGCCACCACCACCAGGAAGGTCAGCGTCATCGCCGCCAGCAGCAGGGTCAGGGCGACCTCGTTCGGTGTCTTCTGCCGGTTGGCGCCTTCCACCAGCGCGATCATCCGGTCCAGGAAGCTGTGGCCCGGCTCGGCGGTCACACGCACGACGATCTGGTCGGACAGCACCTTGGTACCGCCGATCACGCCGGAGCGATCGGTACCCGCTTCGCGCAGCACCGGTGCCGATTCGCCGGTTACCGCCGCTTCGTTGATGGTGGCCAGGCCCTGCACGATCTCGCCATCGGCTGGCACCAGCTCGCCGGCACTGACGATGACGTGGTCGCCCGGGCGCAGTTCGGCGGCCGGCACCTGCGTTTCTGCGACTCCTGGCTGCGGGGCGGCCAGTCGGCGCGCCACCAGGTCCTGGCGGGCACGGCGCAACGATGCGGCCTGGCCCCGCCCGCGTGCTTCGGCGACGGCCTCGGCGAAGTTGCCGAACAATACGGTGACCAGCAGGATCGCGGTCACCGCCAGGCCGAAGCCCAGTGGAGCGTTGCCGGTCAGGGTGATGGTCGCGGCGACGATCGTGCCGGCCATCACCACCGCCATCACCGGGCTGCGCACCAGATGCATCGGTGAAAGCTTGCGTACGGCGTCGACCAGTGCGCGGCGCAGGCCGGCCGCATCGAGCAGGGCAGGGCGTGACGCAAGCGGGTTACGGGTTGAGGTTGTGTGGCTACTCATGGGGGTGTCCTCAATGCAGTCCCAGGCTCAGGTGGTCGGCGATCGGGCCAAGCACCAGCGCCGGCATGAACTGCAGCACGGTCAGGATGACGATCACCGACACCAGGGTCAGGGCGAACGTCGGGGTTTCGATCTGCAGGCTGCCCGCTGATTCCGGTGCCTGCCGCTTGGCGGCGAGCTGGGCAGCAACCACCAGCGGAATCACCAGCAGCGGAAAGCGACCCAGCAGCAGCACCAGCGAGCAGCTCAGGTTCCACCACGGCGTGGCATCACCCAGTCCCTCGAAGCCCGAACCGTTGTTGGCGTAGGCCGATACGTATTCGTAGAACACCTGGCTGATGCCGTGGAAGCCGGGATTGGAGGTGCCGGCCAGGCCGGGCACGGCCAGAGTGACCGCGGTGAACACCAGCAGGGTGATGGGCTGCAGCAGCACCAGCAGGGCCAGCAGGCGCACCTGCGGGGTCTCCAGCTTGCGACCGAACAGTTCCGGCGTCCGGCCCGTCATCAACCCCGCCAGGAACACGCCCAGCAACAGGTAGACGATGAACTGCTGCAGGCCGCAGCCGATGCCACCCCAGATCGCACTGACCAGCATGTTGACCAGGGCAATGCCACCGCTCAGCGGGGCCAGCGAATCGTGCATGCCGTTCACCGAGCCATTGGACACCTGCGTCGTCACCGCCGCCCACAACGCGGTGCCGTCGGCGCCGAAACGTACTTCCTTGCCCTCCATCAGCAGGGGCGTGGCCGCACTGGCACTGTGGCCTTCGCTCCACACCATGGCGCCGGTGGACAGCAGCGACATTCCCAGCATGCAGACGAACACCAGCGCGCCGAAGCGACGTCGCCCGGTGAATGCCCCGATCATGAAGATCACCGCCATCGGTACCAGCAGGATGCCGATCACTTCGAGAAGGTTCGAAACCGGCGTCGGATTCTCCAGCGGGAAGCTGCTGTTCGGGCCATACCAGCCGCCGCCATTGGCGCCCAGCTGCTTGGCGGCGACCATCGCCGCGACCGGACCCAGCGGCAGCTTCTGCGTCGTCATGCCGGCGGAGGCATCGATCGGCGTAGCCTGCGGCCCCGCCGCCAGCGTCGACGGCACGCCCTGGCTGGTCAGCAGCACTGTCCACAGCAGGCACAGCGGCAACAGGACGCGCACGCACAGGCGCACCACGTCGGCGTAGTAGTTGCCCACTGCGACCTGGCGGTCATCGCCGGCGCTGCCTGTGGCCGACTGCGGCGCCGGCGCGAACAGCGCGCGCAGTGTGGCCACCGCCAGCGCCAGGCCCATCATCGGGGTCACCACCTGCAGACCGGTGATCCCGGTCATCTGCGAGAGGTAGGACAGCTGCGCCTGGCCCGAATAGTGCTGCTGGTTGGTGTTGGTCAGGAACGAGATCATCGTGTGCAGCGCGGTGTCCCAGCGCATGTTCGGGATCTGGTCCGGATTCATCGGCAACCACGCCTGGGTCATGAACACCGCCAGGGTCAGCACCGCCACCACCCCATTGCTGAGCAGGAAGGCCAGCACGTAGCCACGCCAGGACATCGAGCGGGCGGGATCGACGCCGAAGACCTTGTACAGCGGCGTTTCGATCCAACGGAACAGCACGTCGACCTTCATCGGCGTGCCGCGCATCACGCGCGCCAGGTACAGTCCCAGCGGCCATGCCAGCGCGACGCTGGCAGCAAGAATGACAAGAATTTCAATCATGGCCGGCTCCGCTCAGAACGACTCGGGCCGCAGCACGACATACAGAAGATAGGCGGCGGCGATCAGCACCAGCACGCCACACACCAACGACAGCCAGGGGGACATGGGAATTGCGTCCTGGTGGAACCCCTCCACCTCAGGCCGTCATGGTCGGCCTGCGCCCCGTAAACGCACTACCCGGCGGACCGGGCCGGCGCGTAAAGACTGCATAAATTCCGCGCGTCAGGCCGTAACCTGGCCACGGGTAGCGCCGGGCCATGCCCGGCGGCAGGAGCGTTTTCAGCCAGCCGGGGCAGCCGGCGCCAGGCCCTTTAGCTCGCGATAGCGCTGCAGGGTGCTTTCGATCTCCGCCTTCAACGCCTGCTGCTGCTGCAGGAAGCCGGACTGCAGGCGCTGCTGCGACTGCAGCTGTACGTGCCGCTGGCGGATCGCTTCGGCCTGCGGGTCGCCCACCTTGGCGCCCGCCAGCTCGCGGTCGCCGGCCGCCGACAGCAGCGCGACCAGCGATTCACGCAGGCTGGCCACGTTGTACTGGGCGGTCTTGAGGTTGTTGTCGAGCACTTCCTGGCGCTCGGCGAACACCCGCCGCAGGTCGTCTTCGCTGCCGTAGGTGGTCAGCATCGCCTGCTCGGTGCGCTGGCGGGTCTGCTCGGCCATCCGGTCCAGCTGCTGCTGTGCCGCCGCGGTACTGGCGGCGGCACGTTCTTCGTCGGTCAGCGCGCGCTGCACCTGCGCATTGCGCAGCCCACTGCGGGCATTGAACTCGTCGCGCGCGTGGTTGACCGCATCGGCAGGAAGCGCATCGCTGCAGATCCGCTCCTGGCCCTCGTTCCAGCAGTACAGCTTCTTCTCGACCTTGTCGCCGCCCCGCGACTGCCCCGCCACGGTGAACGGCAGGGCCAGCAGCAGGCCGGCGAAGAGAACAGCAGGAATTCGGGACATGCGACCTTCCCCCTGGCGGTCAGCGTGTGGAGCGGACGCCGTACTGGGCCCGATAGGCTTCCAGCGGCTGCCGGTAGCCGACAAGTTCCGGGTTTCCCGAGGCGAAATCAAGCAGGTCGCCCAGCGAAGCCACTGCGATCACCGGGATGCCGGCTTCCTCGGCCACTGCCTGCGCCGCGGAGCGGCGATCGGCTTCCGAAGCGATCTCCTGGCGATCCAGAGCGACCACAATGCCGGCCGGAGTGCCGCCTGCCGCGCGGATGATGGCCAGCGCTTCGCGGATCGCAGTACCCGCAGTGATCACGTCATCGACGATCAGCACGCGCTTGCCATTCATGTCGGCGCCGATCAGCTGGCCGCCTTCGCCATGGTCCTTGGCTTCCTTGCGGTTGAACGACAGCGGCAGGTCGCGGCCACGCTGGGCCAGCTCGCAGGCCATTGCCGTGGCCAGCGGAATGCCCTTGTAGGCCGGGCCGAACACCACGTCGTACTTGACCCCGCTGGCGTCGATGGCATCGGCATAACAGGCGCCGAGCTGGGACAGCAGCGAGCCGGAGTCGAAGCGACCGGCGTTGAAGAAATAGGGGCTCAGCCGGCCGGACTTGAGGGTGAACTGGCCGAAGCGCAGGGCGTCGGCGGTCAGGGCCAGCTGCAGGAAACGGTGACGGTGGTCGCTCATCAAAACTCGATTCATCTTCATTTGGAGCACAAATCCTAATGCAGCCGGGCCTTCCGCGCTCGTCGGCGCTCTTCCGGGGGGCCGTCCGGCCGCGTCCGCCGGACTGCGCAGCCCAGCAGCCAACCGGTATGCTTGCCCGGTTTCCCGCCGTAGATCCCCTGCATGCGCATCATCAGTTTCAACGCCAATGGCATCCGTTCCGCCGCGACCAAAGGCTTCCTCGACTGGTTCCGCGCCCAGGACGCCGACGTCCTGTGCCTCCAGGAGACCAAGGCCCAGGAAGACCAGCTGACCGACCCGATGTTCCGGCCCGACGGACACCATTGCTTCTACCGCGATGCCATCACCAAGAAGGGCTACAGCGGCGTGGCGATCTACAGCAGGCGGGAACCGGACCAGGTCATCACCTCGCTGGGCTGGGCGCCGTTCGACGATGAGGGGCGCTATATCGAGGCGCGCTTCGGCAACCTCAGCGTGGTGTCCTTCTACATTCCGTCCGGCAGCTCCGGCGACCTGCGCCAGGGATTCAAGTTCGAAGTGATGGAGTGGCTGCGGCCGATCCTGGAGGAGTGGGCGCGCAGCGGTCGCGACTACGTGCTGTGTGGCGACTGGAACATCGTGCGGTCGGCGCTGGACATCAGGAACTGGAAGTCCAACCAGAAGAATTCCGGCTGTCTGCCCGAAGAGCGCGACTGGCTCAACGCGCTGTGCGCCGATCATGGCCAGGCCACCGACGTGGCGGCCGGTCGTGGCTGGGCCGATGCGTATCGCCTGCTCAATCCCACCGGGGAGGACTACACCTGGTGGAGCAACCGCGGGGCGGCCCGCGCCAACAACGTGGGATGGCGCATCGACTACCAGTTCATCACGCCGGGCCTGCGCGACAAACTGCGTGGCTGCTCGATCTACCGCGAAGAGCGCTTCTCCGACCACGCCCCGTTCACCGTGGACTACGACCTGTGAGCGAGGCGGCCAGGCCGGTCAGCTACAAAGGCTGGGCAGGAATCAAGCGCGCCTTCGGTACACCGTCGGCGCTGACCATGGCCATGCTGGGTTTCGGCAGTGGCCTGCCGTTCCTGCTGATCGCGTCGCAGACCTTGTCCACGCGCCTGCGCGATGTGGGGCTGGACCTGGGCAGCATCGGCCTGATCAGCCTGGCCAGTTTCTTCTACCTGCTCAAGTTCCTGTGGGCACCGCTGCTGGATCGGTATGCCTTCCCGTTGCTGGGCCGGCTCGGCCGTCGTCGCTCCTGGCTGCTGATATCGCAGGTCATGGTGCTGGTCGGACTGATCGCGCTGGCCTTCGTGCGCCCCGAACAGGGCGTCTGGCCCCTGGTGATGTGGGTGCTGGTGGCGTCCTTTGCCGGCGCCACCCAGGATTCGGCCGTGGATGCCTACCGTATCGAGATCGCGCCGCAGACCGCTCAGGCCGCGCTGGCGGCCACCTACACGTTGGGTTACCGGATCGGCCTGATCCTGGCCGGTGCCGGCGCGCTGTATCTGGCCCAGTTTGAAGGCTGGGTCATCGCGTATCTGGCAATGGCCGCCCTGATGCTGCTGCCGATCATCACCACGCTGCTGTGCGCCGAACCGGAGCGTCCCGCCACCGCCGTGCAGCGCCGCATCGATGTCGCCGAAGCCTTCGTCCAGCCGATCACAAGTTTCTTCAGCCGCAACGGCGTCGCATTGGCGCTGGTGCTGCTGGCCTTTGTCGGCCTGTTCAAGTTCCCTGACCAGGTGATCGGGGTGATGGCGGGGCCGTTCTACCTCGATTCCGGCTTCGACAAGGCCGACATCGCCACGGTCTCCAAACTGTTCGGGGTGTGGATGGGCATCGGCGGTGCCTTCCTGGGAGGCATCGCGGTGGCCGCGTTTGGCTTCCGGCGCATGCTGCTGGTGGCAGCACTGGGCGTGGCGCTGTCCAATCTGGCCTTCCTGCTGATGGCGCACAACCCGGGCAAGCTGTGGGCGTTCTATGCCGCCCTCAGTGCCGACAACCTGTTCCAGGGCTTTGCAGGCACCGTGCTGGTCGCCTTCATGTCGTCGTTGACGGACCGCAACTTCACCGCCACCCAGTATGCGCTGCTGGTCTCCCTGGCCAACCTGCCCGGCAAGTTCGTCGGCGGTGTGTCGGGCTACATCGTCGAGGCCACCTCCTACAGCACGTTCTTCATCCTCAGCTCGGTCACCGTGGTGCCGACCCTGCTGCTGCTGGTCTGGCTGTGGCCGCGCATCGTCGACCGCGGGCCACCGCCGGCCGCCTGATTGCCTGCCCGCCCGGTCTGCGGGATCATCGCCCCCGACGCGCCGAGGGGGCGGTGCCCTGCGAACGGGGAAGTGAGCATGGCTGATGTTGTGCTGCGGGACCTGGACCCGCTGCTGCTGGAACGCATCCGGCGGGTCGCGGTTGCCCGTGGCTGGAGCCACGAACAGACCTGTGCGGCGTTGCTGGAACAAGGGTTGTTCAGCAGCGAGCTGGAGGTCCGCTCCGGTTTTGGCGATACCGAGGTCGATGCGCTCGCTGCGGCCATCATCGCGCTGCAGGCGCTGCCGGCCGGGCAGGGCTTCGATTGATCTGATGCCTCACCGCCGGGGGGGGGCCCGGCGGGCGCGGGGGGGGGCGGGGGGGGGGCGCCGCCGCCCCCCCCCCCCCCCCCCCCCCCCCCCCCCCCGGGGGGGGGGCCACCTCAGGCCAGATGGATCGCGCCGAGAATCCGCGGTCCCTTCGCGCCGGTGACGCTGGGCAGGTTCCCCGTCAGCCCGTCCATCGTCCGCTGCGCCAGCCAGGCGAAGCCCATGGCTTCCACGTACTCCGGGTCCAACCCATGCACGGCGCTGGATTCCACCTGCAGCGCCGGCAGCCGTTCGGCCAGCCGTTTCATCAACTGCCGGTTGTGCACGCCGCCGCCACAGACCAGCAGGCGGCGTGTCTGCGGCTGCTGCGCCAGCAGCGCATCGGCCACGGTCGCCACGGTCAGCTCAAGCAGGGTCGCCTGCACATCGGCAGCGGCGTACTGGCCTTCACCCATGTGCGCCTCCGCCCACGCCAGATGGAACTGTTCGCGACCGGTACTCTTCGGCGGGGGCAGGTCGAACCAGGGGTCCGCACGCCAGCCCGCCAGCAGGGGGCCATCCACCACACCGCTGGCGGCATAGGCGCCTTCGGCATCGAAGGTGCGCCCGGTGTGGCGCTGGCACCAGGCATCCATCAGCGCATTGGCTGGACCGGTGTCGAAGCCGCGTACGGCACCCTCCCGCGGGATCAGGGTCAGATTGGCGATGCCGCCCAGGTTGAGCACGGCCCGGTCCTCGTCGGCCGTGCCCAGCATGCCGAGGTGGAAGGCCGGCATCAGCGGTGCGCCATGACCGCCGGCAGCCACGTCGCGGCGGCGGAAATCGCACACCGTGGTGATCCCGGTCAGCTCGGCGATGCGGTTGCCGTCACCCAGCTGCACGGTGAAGGCCGGATCGGCCAGCGGCCGGTGGCGCACGGTCTGCCCATGCGAGCCGATTGCCCGCACCCGGGTGCGGTCCACGCCGGATTCCTCCAGCAACTGGTTGGCGGCCTCGGCGAAGGCGATCGCGATCCGCGCGTCGAGTTCGCCAAGCTCCTCCAGCGACGCCAGCGGCCCCCCTTCGCCCAGCGCCACCAGCCGCGCGCGCAGCAGGGGCTCCCAGCGCGCCGTCAGGCCATGCACGAAGCGGCAGCCGCCCTCGTCGGGAAACTGCACCAGCGCGGCATCGATACCGTCGGCGCTGGTGCCTGACATCAGGCCCAGGTACAGGGGAGTGTTGGCGTCGGCAGGTGTGCTCATGGCGCGCAAAAAAAAAGGACGCGGCAAGCTTGGGCTGCCGCGTCCTTGTTCGTCAACGCAGGTCTCAGCCGCGCTTGCGCCCGCGGGTCTGCGTGTCCTTGGCGCTGGCCACCTCCGTGGCCGCCTCGTCCCGACCGGTCGGCGCCGGGCTGGCGTCGGCGTAGATCAGCTTCTCCATGCCCTGGATGCGCGCCATCGCCGGCGCGGTCTGGGCGCGGAAGGCGGCCAGCTCGGCGCCCTTGAGCGGCTCCGGCGGCGGCATGGTCACCGTCAGCGGGTTGCGGTGCACGCCGTTGACGCGGAATTCGTAGTGCAGGTGCGGGCCGGTGGCCAGGCCGGTCGAGCCGACATAGCCGATCACCGTGCCCTGCGCCACGCGCTGGCCGGTGCGGATGTTCGCAAAGCGCGACATGTGCCCGTACAGGGTGGTGTGGCCACGACCGTGGTCGAGGATCACCACATTGCCGTAGCCGCGCTGCACGCCGGCGAACTGCACGCGCGCATCGCCGGCCGCCATGATCGGCGTGCCGGTGCGGGCGGCGTAGTCCACGCCCTTGTGCATGCGCATCTTGCCCAGCACCGGGTGCTTGCGCGCGCCGAAGGTCGAGCTCAGGCGCGCGAACGGGATCGGCATGCGGATGAAGCTCTTCTTCAGCGAGCGCCCATTGATGTCGTAGTACTCGGACTTGCCGTTGCGTTCGAAGCGGAAGCCCGAATAGGTCTTGCCGCCGGTGGTGAAGGTCGCTGCCAGGATCTTGCTGGTATCGACCTTTTCGCCCTCGCGCCAGGTCTCATCCATCACCACGCTGAAGCGGTCGCCCGGCTGCAGGTCCTTGGAGAAGTCGATGTCGTACTTGAAGATGTCGTCGGTCATGGTGGCGATCGCCGAGGGTGACAGCCCGGCCCGGCGCGCTGCGGCATACAGCGAACTGGTGATCTCACCACTGGTGACCACCGTGCGCGTGGAGGTCTCGCGCTTGGTCACGGTTTCCTTGATGTTGTCGCCGGCCAGGCTCAGCTCGACCCGGTTCTCGCCGTCGCGGTCGAAGCGGATGCTGCGCAGGTCGCCGGACAGCGGCATGTCGAAGGCGATCTCGGCGCCCGGGCGCAGCTTCGTCAGCGATTCGCGGGCACCGGGGTGGTCCAGGACGCGGTGCAGGGTGGTCGCCGGAATGCCGGCCTGGTCGAACAGCTCGCTGAGGGTCTGGCCACGTTGTACGCGCAGGACCTGCCAGCTGTCACCCGGCACCTGCTGCTGGCGGGCCAGCGACAGCGGCGGCAAGGGCAGGGCCAGGCTGGTGTGGCTGTCGGCGTAGGGGGCGTCGATGGTGTGCGAGAAACCGGGGACGATCGTGGCGACCAGCGCACCGATGGTCGCAAACAGGCTGGCATGCATCCAGTGACGCCGGGTCCAGCGCTCATTGAAGGCGGCGGGAAGATGTTGCCTGAGCTTCCGATGCAGGGCGTTGTCGTGCAGGACGTGAAGGCGTTCCTGGAAGCGCTGCTTGCGTGCGCGCCCTTGTTCGGAGTTGTGCATCGGCGGTTTTTCCTGGCTGGCCCGGGAGCGCGGGCCTGAACGCCGGTTACCATAGACACCTGAGAAAAGCGCGTCAAACCCTTGTGCCCATTGGCTTTTGTGAAGCCAATCGGGTTAACTTGGCTTTAACACCCCCACACAAGAATCGGCGTTGCCGGGAGTAGTCACGTGTCCTCGATTGAAGAAGCCCTTTCCCTGATCGGCCGTGGTGCCGACGAGATCCTCAAGCTCGAGGATCTGCGTGCGCGCCTGCAGGAAGGCCGTCCGCTGCGGATCAAGGCTGGCTTCGACCCCACCGCGCCGGACCTGCATCTGGGTCATACGGTGCTGCTGAACAAGATGCGCCAGTTCCAGGACCTCGGTCATCAGGTCATCTTCCTGATCGGCGACTTCACCGGCATGATCGGCGACCCTTCGGGCAAGAGCCTGACCCGCAAGCCGCTCAGCCGCGAGGATGTGCTGGCCAATGCCCGCACCTACGAGGAACAGGTGTTCAAGGTGCTGGACCGCAGCCGTACCGAAGTCCGCTTCAATTCGGAGTGGTTCGGCAGCATGGGGGCGGCCGACATGATCCGCCTGGCCGGCCAGCACACCGTGGCACGCATGCTGGAGCGCGACGACTTCGCCAAGCGCTACGCCGCACAGCAGTCCATCGCCATCCACGAGTTCCTGTACCCGCTGGTGCAGGGCTACGACTCGGTCGCCCTGGAGGCGGACGTCGAACTGGGTGGTACCGACCAGAAGTTCAACCTGCTGATGGGGCGTGGCCTGCAGGAACACCACGGGCAGAAGCCCCAGGTGGTGCTGACCATGCCGCTGCTGGAAGGCCTGGACGGTGTCAACAAGATGTCCAAGTCGCTGGGCAACTACATCGGCATCAGCGAGCCGGCCATCGACATCGTCACCAAGACCATGAAGGTGGACGATGCCCTGATGTGGCGCTGGATCGAACTGCTGTCCTTCGATATCAGCCAGGCCGAGGCCGCGCAGCTGCGGGAGCAGGTGGCCAGCGGCGGTCTCAACCCGCGCGTGGTGAAGCTGCGCCTGGCGCGGGAGCTGGCAAGCCGCTTCCACGACGCCGCAGCCGCCGAGCAGGCCATTGCCGGCTGGGAAGCGGCGGTGACCGGACAGGGCGACATCACCCAGTTGCCGCTGCAGGACGTGGCGATTCCGGCCGAAGGCCTGCGCATCGCGGCGCTGCTGACCGCTGCCGGGCTGACCCCGAGCAACTCCGAAGCCAACCGCAAGCTCAAGGAGCGCGCCGTCAAGGTGGATGGCGAGGTCGTGGAAGATGGTCAGCAGGTGCTGCAGCCGGGCTTCGAAGGCCTGCTGCAGGTCGGCAAGCGCACATTCGCCCGTGTGCGCCTGATCGCGGCCTGAGACCTGTCGGACGAGCGCCGGGCACACGCCCGGCCGCTCGTGGCGCCGTTCATCGGGCGCCTGTCGGATGAACGGTGCCAACATCCGATGAAAAAAGTCGCCACACCCCCTTCACAAATGGAGCGAACAGGGACATACTTTCCCTCCCCCGTCGCAGGGGCCGCCACCAAGGGGCTTGAGCGACACCAGGGCGCCCATCACCCCGAACGAGATGATCGAACGAAGGTGTTGACGGACTGAAAAAGTCTGGCATAATGGGCGGCTCGCTACGAAGGAAACTTCGCAGCACACGGGAACGGCGCTGAGGCCACTTCCCCGGATCTTTGAAAGTATGCGCAGGTATCTTGTGAAGGCGCCTGCAGGAAGGATGACTGTCCATCTTGCAGACGTTTGATCAAGCAA
>NZ_JBRRET010000019.1:0-70819 GCF_056760435.1 Stenotrophomonas sp. STEN008
TGGCCGGGGGGGGGGGGGGGTGGGGTGGGGGGTGGGCGTTCGCCTCCCTCCGCCGCTCTCCCCGGCCCGGCCCCCGCCCCCGCCCCCCCCCCCCCCCCCCCCCCCCCCCCCCCCCCCCGCCTTCGACAGTTGGCCGCGATCTGTCGGAAATACTCTTGGGGTCAGATCCGCTTTCCCCAGGAAAACGGATCTGCACCCCGGAATTTGATTCGATATCCAACAGCTTTCGTCCACGCATGGCGTGGATCTGCTGGCCGCCGGCCAACTGTCGAAGGTGGGGCGCTGGGGGTTTGCGGGGTGTGAGCCGCATGGATGCGGCGACCAAGCCCCCATGGACGGGTTTACGGCGCCCCCGCAAACCCACAGCGCCCCGCCATCCCACGGAATGCCCGCTTTTGACGTTGACGTTGATTCCAGCAGGCGCAGGGCGGCAAGCCCTGCCGCGCCCCCACCCATGACTGCAGTCACTTGTGCTGATTGCCCTCCGCTGGCGAAAGTCGAGCAGTTGACGTGATCGGCTTGGCCCGTTGCCGGCCGCACGCGAGTGAGAGAGAGCGCTGTGCAACGACGTGAGTTCCTGGCTTTATCCGGTCTGGGCATGGCCGGCCTGCTGCTGCCGCACGCGCGGCTGATCGCCGCCGAGCAGCTGCTCGAACCGGGCGACGTGGCCCGCAGGAAGGTGCTGGCCGAGGCCGCGCTGGCCGCTGCCAAGCGGGCCGGGGCGACCTACTGCGATGTGCGCATCGGCCGCTACCTCAACCAGGCCGTGATCACCCGCGAAGCGCGGGTGCAGAACGTCACCAACAGCGAGTCGTCCGGCATCGGCATCCGGGTCATCGTCAACGGTGCATGGGGCTTCGCCGCCACCCGCGAGCAGACCCCCGCCGCGGTCCTGGCTGCCGTCGGGCAGGCCGCCGCCATCGCACGCGCCAACGCCCCCCTGCAGAGCCGGCCGGTGCAGCTGGCACCGGTCACCGGCGTCGGCGATGTGAGCTGGAAGACCCCGATCCGCAAGAACGCGATGGCGGTGCCGATCCAGGACAAGGTCGACCTGCTGCTGAGCCTGAATGCGGCGGCGATGAACGCCGGTGCCGACTACATCAATTCCACCCTGTTCCTGGTCAACGAACAGAAGTACTTCGCCTCCAGCGACGGCTCGTTCATCGATCAGGACATCCATCGCATCTGGCTGCCCTTCACGGCCACCGCCATCGACAAGGCCACCGGCAAGTTCCGCACCCGCGCCGGTCTGTCCTCTCCTATGGGCATGGGCTACGAGTTCCTCGATGGCGACGCGCGCGGCAAGGTGCAGCTGCCCGGCGGCATCACCGCCTACCGCGACTCCTACGATCCGGTCGAAGATGCGATCGCAGCCGCGCGGCATGCGCGCGAGAAGCTGAAGGCGCCGTCGGTGAAGCCCGGCAAGTACGACCTGGTACTGGATCCCTCCAACCTGTTCCTGACCATCCACGAGAACGTCGGCCATCCCTTGGAGCTGGACCGCGTGCTGGGCTACGAGGCCAACTACGCCGGCACCAGCTTCGCCACCCTGGACAAGCGCGATGCTGGCTTCCGCTGGGGCAGCGACATCGTCAACTTCTTTGCCGACAAGACCCAGCCGGGCAGCCTCGGTGCGGTCGGCTATGACGACGAGGGCGTCAAGACGCTGCGCTGGGACCTGGTCCGCGACGGCATCCTGGTCGATTACCAGGCCACGCGCGATGAGGCACACATCCTCGGCCGCGATGCGTCGCATGGCTGCAGCTACGCCGATTCCTGGTCCAGCGTGCAGTTCCAGCGCATGGCCAATGTCTCACTGGCGCCGGGCAAGCAGCCACTGAGCGTGGAGGACATGATCAAGGACGTGGAGAACGGCATCTACATCCACGGCCGTGGTTCCTATTCCATCGACCAGCAGCGCTACAACGCGCAGTTCGGCGGCCAGCTGTACTACCAGATCAAGGATGGAAAGATCGCCGGCATGGTCGAGGACGCGGCGTACCAGATCCGCACGCCGGAGTTCTGGAATGCCTGTACGGCCATCTGCGACGAGCGCGACTTCCGGCTTGGCGGCTCGTTCTTCGACGGCAAGGGCCAGCCGGGCCAGGTCTCGGCGGTGTCGCACGGTTCGTCCACCACCCGCTTCAACGGCATCAACATCATCAACACCGCGCGCAGTCTCGGCGCTTGAGCCACCCCATCGTTCATGGAGAGCAGCCTTGCACAGACGTGACTTCCTGGCCCTGACCGGGCTTACCGCGGGCGGCCTGATCGTGCCGTCCTTCTTCGGCAAAGTGATCGCCGCCGAGCAGCTGCAGTCCAGCCTTGACCCCGCGCTGAAGAAGCGCCTGGCCGACGCTGCCCTGCAGGCCGCCCGCAGTGCCGGCGCCACCTACTGCGACGTGCGCATCGGCCGCTATCTGCGGCAGTTCGTGATCACCCGCGAAGACAAGGTGCAGAACGTGGTGAACACCGAGTCCACCGGTGTGGGCATCCGCGTGATCGTCAACGGTGCCTGGGGCTTCGCCGCCACCAACGCATTGGGTACTGCCGACGTGGCCAGGGCCGCCCAGCAGGCTGCGGCCATCGCCAAGGCCAACGCAGGCGTGCAGAGCGCGCCGGTGAAGCTGGCCAGGACGCCCGGCGTGGGCGAGGTCAGCTGGCGCACGCCGATCCGCAAGAATGCGATGGAGGTGCCGATCAAGGAGAAGGTCGACCTGCTGCTGGACGTCAATGCCGCAGCGATCGGCGCCGGTGCCAGCTTCGTCAATTCGATGCTGTTCCTGGTCAATGAACAGAAGTACTTCGCGTCCACCGATGGCTCCTACATCGACCAGGACGTGCACCGCATCTGGGCACCGATGACCGTCACCGCCATCGACAAGACCAGTGGCAAGTTCCGCACCCGCGAAGGCCTGTCTGCGCCGATGGGCCTGGGCTACGAGTATCTGGACGGCGCCGCCGCCGGCAAGGTCGTCAGCCCCAACGGCGTGGTCAACTACAGCTCCTCCTACGACATGAAGGAGGACGCCATCGCGGCCGCCAAGCAGGCGCAGGAGAAACTGAAGGCGCCGTCGGTGAAGCCGGGCAAGTACGACCTGGTGCTGGACCCGTCGCACACCTGGCTGACCATCCACGAGTCGATCGGCCATCCGCTGGAGCTGGACCGCGTGCTCGGCTACGAGGCCAACTACGCCGGCACCAGCTTCGCCACCCTGGACAAGCGCGAGCAGCGCTTCCAGTACGGCAGCGAGCTGGTGAACGTGTTCGCCGACAAGACCCAGCCGGGCAGCCTCGGCGCGGTCGCGTACGACGATGAAGGCGTGAAGTGCAAGCGCTGGGACCTGATCAGCAACGGCAAGCTGGTCGACTACCAGACCATCCGCGACCAGGCCCACATCCTCGGCAAGACCGAGTCCGATGGCTGCTGTTATGCCGACTCGTGGTCCAGCGTGCAGTTCCAGCGCATGGCCAACGTGTCGATGGCACCGGGAAAGACGCCGCTGAGCGTGCCGGACCTGATCAAGGACGTGGAGAACGGCATCTACATCATCGGCGACGGCTCGTTCTCGATCGACCAGCAGCGCTACAACGCCCAGTTCGGCGGCCAGCTGTTCTACGAGATCAAGAACGGCCAGATCACCCGCATGCTGGAGGACGTGGCCTACCAGATCCGCACGCCGGAGTTCTGGAACGCCTGCACCGCCGTGGCCGACGAACGCGATTACCGCCTGGGCGGCTCGTTCTTCGACGGCAAGGGCCAGCCGGGCCAGGTCTCGGCGGTTTCGCACGGCTCGTCGACCGCACGCTTCAACGGCATCAATGTCATCAACACCGCACGCAGCCTCGGCTGACCGGTCAGGAGCCCTTACACCATGAGTATCTTCACCGAAGCCCAGGCCAAGGCCATCCTCGACAAGGTCATCGCCCTGTCCAAGGCCGATGAATGCACCGCCGTGCTGGCGGGATCGATCGCCGGCAACATCCGTTTCGCCCTGAACAACGTCTCCACCAGCGGCATCGTGGACAACACCGAGCTTGCCGTTACCGTGGCCTTCGGCAAGCGCGTAGGCACCGCCTCGATCAACGAGTTCGACGACGCCGCACTGGAACGCGTGGTGCGCCGCGCCGAGGATCTGGCCCGCCTGGCACCGGAGAACCCGGAGTTCATGCCCGCCATCGGCAAGCAGACCTACCGGCCGAGCCCGACCTTCAGCGAGTCCACCGCCGCCATCGATCCGGCATTCCGCGCCAAGGTGGCCGCCGATTCGATCGCGCCCTGCCGGGGCAACGGACTGATTGCCGCCGGCTTCCTTGAAGATGGCCAGGGCTTCTACGCCACTGCCAACAGCAACGGCAACTTCGGTTACCAGCGCACCACCAACTTCGACTACACCTGCACCGTGCGTACCGAAGACGGCCGCGGATCGGGCTGGGTCGGCCGCAACCTGAAGGACGCGGCGGACTTCAAGGCCGACCAGGATGTCCGCATCGCCATGCGCAAGGCCACCGAGTCGGCCGAAGCCAAGGCGCTGGAGCCGGGCAAGTACACGGTCATCCTGGAGCCGGCCGCAGCCGCAGGCCTGATCAGCTTCATGATGAATTTCTTCAGTGCGCGCTCGGCCGACGAAGGCCGCAGCTTCCTGTCGAAGAAGGGCGGCGGCAACAAGCTCGGTGAGCAGGTCTACGACCCACGCGTGAACATGTATGCCGATCCGTGGCACCCGGAAGCGCCGGTGCTGCCGTGGGACAACGAGGGCATGCCGCGCGAGCGCCTGGCCATCATCGAGAACGGCAAGGTGGCCAACCTGGACTACTCGCGCTTCTGGGCGCAGAAGCAGGGCAAGACCGCCAAGGCCACGCCGGGCAACCTGCTGATGAGCGGTGGCGAGAAGAGCACCGCCGAGCTGGTGCGTGGCACCCAGAAGGGCATCCTGGTCACCCGCACCTGGTACATCCGCATGGTCGATCCGCAGACCGTGCTGCTGACCGGCCTGACCCGTGACGGCACCTTCTACATCGAGAACGGCCAGATCAAGCACCCGGTGAAGAACTTCCGCTTCAACGAATCGCCGGTGATCATGCTCAACAACATCGAAGAGCTGGGCAAGCCGGTGCGCGTGGCCGGCGACGAGTCGAGCTTCGTGATGATGATCCCGCCGATGAAGCTGCGCGATTTCACCTTCACCTCGTTGTCCGACGCCGTCTGATGGATCGCCGGGCCTGCCTGCGCTGGTTGGCTGCTGCCGCTTCGGCGGCCGCGCTTCCGGCCTGGGCACAGGCAGGCCCGCGCAGTTCGCGCTACGACTTCTGGTTCACCCGCCTGCAGTACGACTCGGGCGACTGGGACGTGGACGCGCGCATGCCGTCCAACCTGATCACTTCGCTGATCGACTACACCTCGCTGCGCGTGGACCCGCAGGAACACGTGGTGGCACTGGCCGACCCACGCATGCTGGAAGCGCCCTTCTGCTACCTGGCCGGGCACACGCTGGTGGAATTCAACGCGGCCGAGCGGCAGAACTTCGTGCGCTACGTGCGCAACGGGGGCTTCGTCTTCGTCGATGACTGCAACCATGACATCGATGGCCTGTTCGCAACCTCCTTCGAGGCGCAGATGGGCCGCCTGTTCGGGCCCAGGGCGCTGCAGAAGCTGCCCAACAGCCACGCGCTGTACCGCAGCTTCTTCCGCTTCCCCGATGGACCACCGGCCACCAGCTTCGAGTTGAACGGCTGGGGCGACGATCTGGTGCACGACTATCTGAAGGGCATCGAGGTCGATGGCCGCCTGGGCGTGCTGTACAGCAACAAGGATTATGGCTGCGAGTGGGATTACGACTGGCGCAACAAGCGCTTCCTGGCCGAGGACAACACGCGCTTCGGCGTCAACATCGTGATGTACGCATTGAACAATTGAGTGAGAGCCCCCCATGACCCGCCCTGATCTCGATTCCCTGCTGCCGCGCCTGCACGATCTGCGCGCCGCCCTGGCCCGTGCCGTGGTCGGCCAGCACACGGTGGTCGAGCAGCTGCTGATCGGACTGCTGGCCGGCGGCCACTGCCTGCTGGAAGGCGCGCCCGGCCTGGGCAAGACCCTGCTGGTGCGTTCGCTGGGGCAGGCGCTGGAGCTGCAGTTCCGACGCGTGCAGTTCACGCCGGACCTGATGCCCAGCGACATTCTGGGTACCGAGCTGCTGGAGGAAGACCACGGCACCGGCCATCGTCATTTCCGCTTCCAGCAGGGGCCGGTCTTCACCAATCTGCTGCTGGCGGATGAGCTCAACCGCACGCCGCCCAAGACCCAGGCCGCGCTGCTGGAAGCCATGCAGGAACGCACCGTCAGCTATGCCGGCACCACCTATGCGCTGCCCGCGCCGTTCTTCGTGCTGGCCACGCAGAATCCGATCGAACAGGCCGGTACCTATCCGCTGCCGGAGGCCCAGCTGGACCGCTTCCTGCTGCACGTCCTGGTCGATTACCCCAGCGAGGCCGAGGAGCGCCAGATCCTGGAACAGACCACCGGCGGTGCCGGCGAGGCGGTGCCGAAGGTGATGGACGCCGCTGCGGTCATCGCCCTGCAGGCGGCAGTGCGCCAGGTGCACGTCAGCCCCGATGTGCTGGCCTGGATCACGCGGCTGGTGCGTGCCAGCCGACCCGGGCCGGAAGCGCCCGCGGCGATCAACCAGTGGGTGAAGTGGGGTGCGGGACCACGCGCCGGGCAATCGCTGGTGCTCGCGGCCAAGGCGCGCGCGTTGCTGCAGGGCCGCTTCGCCGCCACCCGCGAGGACGTGCAGGCCCTGGCTGCACCGGTGATGCGCCACCGCCTGCTGCTGTCGTTCGCCGCCGAAGCCGAACAGAAGCGCGCCGACGACGTGGTCGCCGCTCTGCTGCACGCCGTGCCGTTCCCCGGGTGATCCACGCGTGAGTGCTGGCACGCTGGTCCTGCCTCCCGAACTGCGAGCGCGCCTGCGCGCGCTGCGGTTGCGGCCACGTCTGGCCAGCGGCGCGAGCGGCATCGGCCAGCACGCGAGCCGCAGTCGTGGCGCCGGCCTGGAATTCGCCCAGTACCGCGCCTACGAACCCGGCGATGAACTGCGCCAGATCGACTGGAAACTGTACGCGCGCTCGGACCGCTTCTTCGTGCGCGAGTCGGAGCGCGAAAGCCCGATCACGGTATGGCTGCTGCTCGATGCCACCGCATCGGCCGGCCAGTCCGACCGTGGCGCGCCGGCACGCAGCCGCCTGGATCACATGCGCATGCTGGCCGCCTGTGTCTGCGAGCTGGCACTGCAGCAGGGCGATCATTTCGGCCTGCTGACCGTCACCGGCGACGGCCTGCAGCTGGTACCCGCAGCGCAGGGCGCACGCCAGCGCGACCGCGTGCACCTGCAACTGCATGCCCTGCAGCCACGAGGCGGCTGGCCCGCCCGTGACACGCTGCGCCCGCTGTGGGAGCGCGTTCGCCCGGGCGACCTGCTGCTGGCCATCGGCGATGGCTTTGATGACGCCGGCATCGTGCTGCTGGAGCAGCTGGCCAGTGCACGCCGCGAGGTACTGCTGCTGCAGGTGCTGACCGCCGACGAGCGCGACTTCCCGTTCGATGCCGGCCATCGGTTCCGCGACCCTGAAACCGGCGAGGAACTGCTCGGCGATGGCGCGGCGATCCGCGCCGACTACCTGCAGCGTTTCACCGCTGCACACACAGCACTGCACCTGCGGCTGCAGGCCAGTGGCATCGCCAGTACCACCGGCTGGCTCGATCAACCGGTGGACCAGCCGCTGCAGGCGCTGTTCGGCCGCGGGGGCGGCGCGTGAGCCTGCTGTTTCCGCTCGGGCTGGCCGCACTGGCGGCGTGGCTGCTGCCGCTGCTGATCCATCTCGCGCGTCGCCATCCCTACACGCCGCTGGACTTCGCCGCGCTGCGCTGGCTGCGTGCACGGATCCGCCCGCGCCAGCGCATCCGCTTCGATGACTGGCCGCTGCTGCTGGTGCGGTTGCTGCTGCTTGCCGCGCTGGCCGTGCTGCTGGCGCGGCCGGCATTGACCGGACCGGCGCCGGCTACCGGCGCATGGACGGTCGTCGCACCCGGTCTGGATGCGACCGCGCTGCATGCCGGCGCTCCTGCCGGCGACGACAACTGGCGCTGGCTTGCGCCCGGATTCCCCACCATCGACCAGCCACCACCGGCCACGGATGTGGCCCTGCCCAGCCTGCTGCGCGAACTGGATGCGCAGCTGCCGACCGGCACCGCGCTGACCGTGCACGTGCCTGATCCGCTGGCCGGCCTCGACGGCATGCGCCTGCAGCTCTCGCGGGCGGTGCAATGGCAGACACATCCCCGTGCGACCGCTGCAACGGCCGCGCCCACCCCGCTGCCGCAACTGCGCATGCACGCTGATGCCCCGGCCGCGGCACAGCGCTGGCTGGCTGCGCTGCAGCGCGCATGGGGCACCCGATCACCCGCGCCCGTCCTGCCTGCGGATGCGCTGCCCGCTCCGGGCGAAGTCGGTGTCTGGAGCCGCGCCGATGCGCTGCCCGCTCACTGGCAGGCATGGCTGCAGGCCGGTGGCAGCGTGCTGACCGCCGCCCGGCCGGCAGCGGATGCACGCGCGCTGCTGCGCGACGCCGAGGGCGCGACGCTGCTGTGGCAGCAGCGCGTTGGCCACGGCCGCCTGCTGTCCCTGCCCGGCGAATGGAACGCCGCAGGCAATGCCGCGCTGCGCGATGCCCGCCTGCCGCACACCCTGCTGCAGGCGCTGCAACCCGCGCCACCGCCGCGCTCAGGCGATGCGCAGGATCACGCACCGCGCCAGGTCGCCCTGCCGGCTGCCACGCCTGCCGTGCGTGAGCCCACCGCCTGGCTGCTGCTGGCCATCGTGCTGTTGTTCGCACTGGAGCGCTGGATGGCCAGCAACGCGCGGCGGAGGCTACCGGCATGACGATGCTGCAACGCGCCTGGCAGCGCGCACGGCGCCGCAGCGGCGCCATCACTCTGCTGCTGGGACTGCCGTGGGCGCTGGCCACGACCACACTTGCACTGCGCCTGGGCGGTTTCGATATCGCCTGCATCGTTGCGACGGCCACTCTGCTCGCCTGCACGGTGCTGGCCACGGTCCGTGCCCGCCGCTTGGACCACCACTGGGTGCAGCGCCGGCTTGACGGCAGCGGGGCAAGCGAAGACAGCGCCGACCTGCTGTTCGCCGATCCTGCCGCACTCAATCCGCTGCAGCAGCGCCAGCGCGACCATGTGCAGGCCGCGCTCGAACGCGCCATGCCGGAACTGCGTCCGCGCTGGCCGCGCGGCGCGTTGCTGCTGTGCTGGGTCGGAGGGATCGCCGTCGCACTGCTTGCGTTGGGCTGGCCACGGTCCGGTCCGTCCATGCCGGGCGTGTCCTCGTCGCGCCCCGCTGCCCCGGCAGTTGCGGGCCCGTTGCAGCTGCAGTCCACCCGCCTGCGCATCGAGGCTCCGGCCTATACGGGTCAACCACCCCGTAACCAGAACGCACTCGATGCCAAGGTCGCCGCCGACAGCCGCCTGTCCTGGTCGCTGCGCTTTGATCGTGCGCCCCGCAGCGCATGGCTGCAGTTCCACGACGGCCGGCGCGTGCCGCTGAGCGAGCGCGACGGCCACTGGCAGGCGCAGGATGTGGCCCGTGCACCGGTGCTGTACCGCGTGGTCAGCGAACCGGCACTGGCCACGACACGCCTGTACCGCCTGGACGTGGTGGCGGACCGCGCCCCGACCGTACGCGTGCTGGAGCCCGCTGCCAGCCTGGTACTGGGCACGCCCGGGCAGCGCCAGTGGGCACTGCGCTTCGAGGCCAGCGACGATCACGGTGTGGCCACGCAGGCCCGCCTGTCGATCACCCTTACCCAGGGCAGCGGCGAGAACATCACCTTCGTCCAGCGCAGCGTGACGCTCACCGGCAGTGGCGAAGCAACGGCGCGACGGTTCGCTCACACGCTGGATCTGGGCGCACTGGGAGCGCAGCCCGGCAACGATGTGATCGCCCAGCTGGAAGTGCGCGACAACCATGCCCCGTCGCCCCAGACCGGCCGCAGCAGCAGCGTGATCCTGCGCCTGCCCAGCAGCGAGGCGGTGCTGGGCGCCGAGCTGGAAGGCCGCATCAAGAAGACCCTGCCGGCCTACTTCCGCAGCCAACGGCAGATCATCCTCGATGCGGAGGCGCTGATCCGCCAGCGGCGCAGCCTGGCCGCCGATGACTTCGTCAAGCGCAGCGACGCCATCGGCGTCGACCAGCGCATCCTGCGCCTGCGCTACGGCCAGTTCCTTGGCGAAGAGAGCGAAGGCGCACCGAAGCCGCCGCCAACCAGCGACCTGCCGACCAGTGACGCCCCCACCGCAAACGACCACGACGACGATCACGACCATGATCACGACCACGCGGCGCAGCCGCAGGCCGGCGACCACGACGCGCATGGCCACGACCACGGCGGCAACGCAGGCAACGCCGAGACGCCACCGGTGTTCGGCAGCGCCACGGACGTGCTGACCGAGTATGGCCACACGCACGACCACGCCGAGGCGGCGACCCTGCTCGATCCGCAGACCCGCGCGACGTTGAAAGCGGCACTCGACCAGATGTGGGCCTCCGAAGGCGAGCTGCGCCAGGGACGCCCGGAGCAGGCGCTGCCGTACGCCTACAAGGCACTGGGATTCATCAAGCAGGTCCAGCAGGCCGAACGCATCTACCTGGCCCGCGTCGGCCCGGAACTGCCGCCCATCGATGAGGGCCGGCGCCTGGGCGGTGACCGCGCCGGGCTGGCCAGCCGACAGCTACCACTGACGGCACGCACGGCACCGGACCCGGCCATCGTCGAGGCCTGGCAGCGACTGGGCGACGGCAACGGCACGCCGGATCTGGACGCGCTGGCGGGCTGGCAGCAGCGCAATGCGGCCTACCTGCCCGACGCGCTCGACCTGGCGGCCGCCATCGAACAGTTGCGCATCGAGCCAGGCTGTGCCGACTGCCGGCAGCGCCTGCGGTCACAGCTGTGGAGGGCGCTGCAGCGCCCCGTGCCGCAGGCCACACGCCGCAGCGCGGCCGATGCGATGGGGCAGCGATACCTGGATGCACTGGAGGCGCAGCCATGAATCTGTCGGCACCGGCTCTGTGGGTCGCGCTCGTCCTGGTGCTGATCGTACTCGTCGCCAGCGCGCGCCAGCTGCGCGCACCGGTGCGACCGCGTGGCCCGCTGTTGGCCGTGCTCGGCCTGCAGGTCATCGCCGCTGCACTGCTGTACGCATGCCTGCTGCCGCCCGCACGGCAGCAGCCCGCTGCGGGCCTGGTGGTGCTGGGTGCCGATGCCGGAAGGGCCAGCGCGCAGCCGGCAAGCGAGGGACCGCTCCTCCTGTTGCCCGAAGCCGCCCAGGTGCCGGGTGCGAAGCGTGTGCCGGACCTGGCGACGGCGCTGCGCCAGCATCCCTCGACGCGGCTGACCCTGGTCGGCGCCGGCCTGGAGGCACGCGACCGCGACGCCACGCTGCCCGCGCAGGTCCATTGGCAGGCACCGCCCGTCCCTCGCGGCTGGACCGCGCTGCAGCTGCCCGCGGATGTCGCCCCTGGCGCGCGCTTCGACGTGCAGGCGCAGGCCCGCGGCGTCCCCCGCGCGCAGGCTGAGCTGCTGGACCCGGCTGACACGGTGATCGACCGCGCCCCGCTGGGCGAGGACGGACGGGTGCGACTGAGTGGCGTGGCCCGTGCCGAAGGCCGCAGCGTGTTCCGCCTGCGCCTGCTGGATGGCGAAGGCCATGTCGTCGATACCGTTCCGGTACCCCAGCAGACCCTGCCGGCCACGCGGGTCCGCCTGCAGATCCGCGCCGGCACGCCGGGACCCGAACTGAAGTACCTGCGACGCTGGGCCACCGATGCCGGCATCGACGTGCAGATGCAGGCCGACACCGGCGCCGGCCTCAGCATCAGCGAAGGTCAGGTCGGTCTGGACGCGGCATCGTTGGCGCGCACCGACCTGCTGCTGCTGGACGAGCGCAGCCTGGCCACGCTGGGGAGTGGCCAGCTCGCAGCGGTGCGCCAGGCGATGCACGAGGGCCTGGGTGTGCTGGTCCGCAGTGCCGGCGTGCCATCGGCCGGAGCGCGGCAACGCCTGCGCGAGCTCGGCCTGCCCGTGCAGGGCGATGGCGCCAGCCGCAGCATCACGCTGCCCGGCGATGGTGACAGCGCGATGCTGGCAGCCCGACGCGGTCCGCTGGCGTCCGGCACGCTGCCCACCCGCGATGGCGAAGAGGCTGATCGTGATTCGCATGCCGCCGCGCTGCCCACCTTGGAACAGCTTGCGCTGCAGGTGCCTGCCACCACCGCACTGCTGCACGACCGCAGCGGCGCTGCCATCGGAGGCTGGCGCGATGCCGGCAAGGGCCGCATCGGCCTGCTGCCGCTGACCGACACGTGGCGCTGGGTGCTGGCCGGCCGCGACGATCGCCATGGCGAGCTGTGGAGCGATGTGGTCGGCACCCTGGCGCGCGCGCAGGGCGGCAGCACCGCGCCGTGGTCGCCGCAGCCGATTGCGTGGGCCGGGGAACGACAGGCCCTGTGCGATGTGCAGGCGCCGTTGAAGGTGTTCGATGCACGGGGCGCGTCGGTGGCACTGATCGTGGACGGCGGCACCGGCAGCGCACGCTGTGCCGGCTGGTGGCCACGCGAGGCCGGTTGGCACCGGCTCCAGCAGGGCGAACGCTCCTACTGGCGCTATGTGTTCGACAGGACGGATGCGGCGGCGCTGCACCGGCAGGGAATGATCGATGCGACGGCGCAGGCCCTGGCCACCTCGGCACCGGTCAAGGCACAGGCGACGCAGCCCGTGCCGGGATCACGCTGGCCATGGTGGCTGGCCTTCGTGCTGTGTGCGTCGCTGCTGTGGTGGCTGGAACGGCGGCCGCCCGGCGTTGCCCGTACGGCATAGCTTCCCCCCATCCTTCGCTCACTTCAGCGGCGGTCCACCACCGCAACCCTCCTGCTGCGCACAGAACTGCAGCGCGCGACGCTGCTGTTCCGCGCTCAGTTCCGGCGGTGGCCGTGCGATGGCGGACTGGATCTGATCCGGCCCCCCGGTGATCTTGTTCAAGCCCTTGCCCGCCGCCAGCAAGCCCTTGACCACGCCCATCATCACGTAGCCGCCGGCCATGCTTACCTGCTCGGGCGTCGGCGGTTCACTCCAGTTGCGGCTGAAGCGGTTGTTCTCGATTTTCACCGGGTTCCTGAAGCGGTACAGATCCAGTGGCTGATCGTCTTCAGGCTTCAGCGCGCGCACTTCGCCGAGGGTGGTGACGTTGCCCTGCACGGGCGTGCCTTCGGGGGTCACGACAGGCTCCGGCGGTGCGGCGACGGTCTGCCCGGGTTCGGGCACCACCGATACGGGTGATGGCGCCTGCTGCGCCTGCGCGGTACCGGCCAGCACCAGGCCGGCCAGAAGTGCTCCCTGCGTTGCTCGTCGTGCCACCCCTACCGCCCCTGTTGGTTGCATCCTTCGCCTGAGGATACGGATGGCGGCTTCAGATTTCGTTGGTACGGCGCGCGCTGTTCAGCCCGCGCTGAAGTGGACTGCACGTCCGCGCCCGCGAGGTGCACCTGTCATTTGTTCGAGGCGGGCCAGCCCGTTGTTCCGGCGCACGCGGCAGGCGTTTCACTGGATTCGACGTCCGGCTGCCGCCCGCGCACTGAACGGTTCACTCCGTCCCGCTGCGGGGTCTCACATCCTGAGACCCATCTGTGGTGCCATGTGCCCCCCTGGAATCCGTGCACCCATGGCCTACGAACTCGCCAAGCGCACCGCCGACGCGGAGCAGCAACTCGCGACCCGCGACGGTCTGCCCGCCCGCGACGGTGCCCTGCTCAGCGCGCGCCTGCAGCGCCGCTACCACGACCGCATCACCGGCAGCTTTGCCATCCCCGGCCGCGAGGGCCGCTATGCGCCCATTCCGGAATCGGTACCGCCGGCCCTTGCCGCCGCATTGAAAGCACGTGGCATCGAACAGCTGTACAGCCACCAGGCCGAGGCCTGGGAGGCCAGCCAGCGCGGCGAGCATGTGGCCATCGTCACCCCGACCGCCAGCGGCAAGTCGCTGTGCTACACCCTGCCGGTGGTCAGTGCGGCCATGCAGGACAACGCCAAGGCGCTGTACCTGTTCCCCACCAAGGCGCTGGCGCAGGACCAGGTGGCCGAACTGCTGGAGCTCAACCGCGCCGGCGATCTCGGGGTGAAGGCGTTCACCTTCGATGGCGACACGCCCGGGGATGCGCGGCAGGCGATCCGCCTGCATGGCGACATTGTGGTATCCAATCCCGACATGCTGCACCAGGCGATCCTGCCGCATCACACCAAGTGGGCGCAGTTCTTCGAGAACCTGCGCTACATCGTCATCGACGAAGTGCATACCTACCGCGGCGTGTTCGGCAGCCATGTCACCAACGTACTGCGCCGGCTCAAGCGCATCTGTGCGTTCTATGGCGTGCAACCCCAGTTCATCCTGTGCTCGGCCACCATCGGCAATCCGCAGGCCCATGCCGAGGCCCTGATCGAAGCACCGGTCACCGCCATCACCGAGTCCGGTGCGCCCAGCGGACCGAAGCAGGTGCTGTTGTGGAACCCGCCGGTCATCAACCCGGACCTGGGCCTGCGTGCATCGGCGCGTTCGCAGAGCAACCGCATCGCCCGCATCGCGATCAAGTCCGGCCTCAAGACCCTGGTGTTCGCGCAGACGCGGCTGATGGTCGAAGTCCTCACCAAGTACCTGAAGGACATCTTCGACCACGATCCGCGCAAGCCACCGCGCATACGCGCCTATCGCGGCGGTTACCTGCCCACCGAGCGTCGCGAGACCGAACGCGCCATGCGCGCGGGCAGCATCGATGGCATCGTCAGCACCTCGGCGCTGGAACTGGGCGTGGATATCGGCAGTCTGGACGTGGTGATCCTCAACGGCTATCCGGGCAGCGTGGCCGCCACCTGGCAGCGTTTCGGCCGCGCTGGACGCCGCCAGCAGCCCGCGCTGGGCGTGATGGTGGCCAGTTCGCAGCCACTGGACCAGTACGTGGTACGCCATCCGGACTTCTTCGCCGAAGCCTCGCCCGAACATGCGCGCATCGCCCCGGACCAGCCACTGATCCTGTTCGACCACATCCGCTGCGCGGCATTCGAGCTGCCGTTCCGGGTCGGCGATGGCTTCGGCCCGATCGATCCGGAAGTGTTCCTGGAAGCCCTGGCCGAGACCGACGTGGTCCATCGCGAAGGCGAGCGCTGGGAGTGGATCGCCGACAGCTATCCGGCCAACGCGGTGAGCCTGCGCGCGGTGGCCGACGGCAACTTCGTGGTGGTCGACCGCAGCGACGGCCGCCAGCAGATCATCGCCGAGGTCGATTACTCCGCCGCCGCGCTGACCCTGTACGAGGGCGCCATCCACATGGTGCAGTCCACGCCGTACCAGGTGGAGACGCTGGACTGGGAGGGGCGCAAGGCCTACGTCACCCGCACCCACGTGGACTACTACACCGACAGCATCGACTTCACCAAGCTCAAGGTGCTGGATCGTTTCGACGGCGGCGTGGCCGGGCGCGGCGATTCGCACCACGGCGAAGTGCACGTGGTGCGCCGCGTGGCCGGCTACAAGAAGATCCGGTACTACACCCACGAGAACATCGGCTACGGCCCGGTCAACCTGCCCGACCAGGAACTGCACACCACCGCAGTGTGGTGGCAGCTCCCGCAGGCGCTGTTGCTGCGTGCGTTCGCCAGCCGGCAGGACGCGCTGGATGGCTTCCTGGGCGCCGCCTACGCGCTGCACATCGTCGCTACGGTGGCGGTGATGGCCGACGCACGCGATCTGCAGAAGTCGGTCGGCAATGGCGACGGTGCATGGTTCGCGGTCGCCGACCAGAGCGGCCGCGGCCAGCTGCGCGGCAGCGATGGCGATCCGGGCGCGGTCGAGCTGCTGCAGGTGTTCGTGCCGACCGTGTACCTGTACGACAACTTCCCGGGTGGCGTCGGCCTGAGCGAACCCCTGTGGCAGCGCCAGGCGGAGCTGGTGCAGCGCGCGCGCGAACTCGTGCAGCGCTGCGACTGCACGGCGGGTTGTCCGGCCTGCGTCGGCCCGGTACTCGCGGCGCAGGAGGAGGACGAGACCTCGCCTCGCGCACTGGCATTGCGCGTGCTGGACCTGTTCGATGCCGACGCCTGCCAGCACGTGCCCGATGCGGTGCCCGTCGCCCGTGGCGCCGTGGAGCTGCTGGCACCGTGAGCCTGAGCCTGGACAAGCTGCGTCTGCTGCGGAAGCAGGCGGGCGACCCGAAGGCCGGGCCGCCGGCTGTCACGGCGGCGGCGCCCGCAGCGGTCGTCCCGGCAGCGGCCAATGATGCACGGCAGCCACCGGCCGAACGCTCGGTATTCGCCTGGGTTGAACAGGAGATCCGCCACAAGCCGACCGGTCCGGCCGTCATGACACCCGCCCCCACCACGCCACCGTTGCGGCAGCCCCACGTCGGCAGCCTGCATCGCCTGCTGGGATTGCGCACACGCGGCAGCGCAGCGCCCCTGCACGCGACCGCACAGGATCGGCGGCTGCCGGGCGAGGAGATCTCGCCAGGCCTGTTCCTGATCGAATCCCTGCAGCCGCAGCCGGTTCCGAAGGTTCCCCTGTCGCTGGCGTTCGCCCGGCGCGAGAACGAGCACGTGGCCGCGCACGACCTGCTGTTCTTCGATACCGAGACCACCGGGCTGGCCGGCGGCACCGGTACCCGCGCCTTCATGATCGGTGCTGCCGACTGGTACACCTGCCCGCAGCGCGGCGAAGGCCTGCGCATCCGCCAGTTGCTGATATCGACGATGGCCGCCGAAGAGGCGATGCTGGCCACCTTCGCCGGCTGGCTGCAGCCCTCCACGGTGTTCTGCAGCTACAACGGCCGCAGCTACGATGCGCCCCTGCTGAAGGCGCGCTACCGGCTGGCGCGCCAACGCGACCCGATCAGTGCCCTGGATCATGTCGACCTGCTGTATCCGACCCGCCGCCGCTATCGCGGCACCTGGGAGAACTGCAGGCTGTCCACCATCGAGCGCCAGCTTCTGCGCGTGATCCGCGAAGACGATCTGCCGGGATCGGAGGCACCGGGCGCGTGGCTGCGGTTCCTGCGCGGCGGCGACGCGGTGAACCTGCGCCGGGTCGCCGATCACAATCACCAGGACGTGGTGACCCTGGCCCTGCTGCTGCAGCGGCTGGTCCGCGAGGAAGCACAGGAGCGCGAACTGCTCGCCCTGCAGGCGCCGCCCGGCATGGCCTGAGCCGGGTCCTGCGCGTTCGCGGACGGTGTCACTTTATGACTGAATGCGATGGGGTTGGCAGAATGATGCCCTGCCGCTGGACCCCCAGGCGGCCCCGCCGGAGACTGGCGCGGCTCACGACACGGAGGTTCCATGAGCACCCAGGTCCCGGGCCCCCAGCTGCGCTCCCTTGCTGCCCTGCTGGCCGGCACGGAGGCGTCCAGCACGCTGGCCGGATTCCATGGCGAGGACCAGGCGGCGCTGCTGGCCCGGCTGGATGACGGGCAACTGGCCAGCCTGCTGCCGATGGCCCTGGGGTGCGACGGGCTGCCGCTCACGGATAGCGCGCGCCAGTGGGCGCACCGCATTCTCGACGCCGACGCGCAGCGGCAGCCCCGTCTTACCGTTGCGATCTGCGCCGCTGCACTGCTGCGCTTGTCCCGGCGCAGCACCGGTACACGGTCGGGCGCGCTTCGTCCGGTCGACGGCGTGGCCCTGCTTGCGCGCTGCACCGAGCCCGGCCACGAGCGGCTGCAGGCGCCCGCGCTGGCATTGCTGCAGCACTGCGGCCTGCACGCCGGGGCAAGCGTCGAAGCCGGCAGCGATGCACTGTCGCTGCTTGCATTGGCGCGCTGTGCCGGTGCCGACGGCAGCGGAACGCTGGCCTCGCTGCTGGACGGCTGCAGCGCGCACCCACTGCTGCGTGATGAACTGCGCCTGGTGGCGCACTGGCCGTTGCAGGACCTGTTGCGCCATGCCCGCATCGCCGAGCTGTACCCCACCGAGGCCGACATCGATCCGGCACCCGCCGATCTGCAGCCACTGAGCGAACACGACACCTACCTGCAGTTCGCCGAGCAGGCATTGCAGCAGGCAGCGCAGCGCCTGCAGGCGATCCACAGTGGCCAGGCGCCCTACGTCGCCGACCGTGCCTTCAGCATCGCCGAAGCCGGTGTGCTCTGGCGTGCCACGCGCGCGGCACTGGAATGCGATGCGCCCTGGCTGCGGCCCTTGCTGGCGCAGGTGCTGCCACCGGTGTGCGTTGCCCCGACCGCCGCCCGGACCCTGCCCTCGCAATCGGTGGCTGTGGCGCTGGCCAAGGCGGTCAATGCGATGCCCACCCCCGAGGCCATCGCCGCGCTGGCGCTGGCGCGGTCGCAGGTGCGCCATGCCGGTATCGCGCGGAAGCTGGACCGCCATCTGGCCGCCGCCGAACGCCGCCTCGCACAGCGCCCGCAACTGCTGCTGCGCCTGCCGGTCATTGCCGCCGGCAGGCGCTCACTGGCCAGCCTGGCCCGTGCCCTGGAGGCCACGTTCGTGCTGGGCGGCGAGTGGGCACTGCAGGACTGGCGCGCCGCGTGCCGGCAACCGGCATTGGCCACCCTGCTGCAGGGCCTGGTCTGGCAGCTCGCGGATGCGCGGGGGCACTGGATCGATGCGATGCCGGTGGACGGCGCAGAGGCGTTCGCCGATGCGCATGGCATCGTGGTCGCGTTGCAGGGCCGCAACCGCCTGCGCCTGTGGCATCCCGCCCGCAGCCAACCCCATCTGCGCGCCGCCTGGCGCGCGCGGCTGATCGAGCAGCGCTGCCGGCAACCGCTTCGCCAGGTGTTCCGCGAACACTATCTGGACGCCCGCGGCGAACCCGCCGATACCGCTGCATTCAATGGGCTGACGCTGTCGGTGGCGACCTTGGCCGGGCTGGCCCGTCGGCAAGGCTGGCACGGCGATGACGGCGGCCAGCTGATGTTGGCCAAAGGCCCGTGGCGGATCGGCTGGCAGTTGTCAGCACCGCTGTCGCATGGCCTTGCCGGTGAGATCCGCAGCGGCCGCGTGCAGTTCCAGCGGCAGCATCGCGACGCGTGGCAACCGGTGCAGGCGCGCGAGCTGCCCGCAGTGGTGGCGTCCGAACTGCTGCGCGAACTCGACCTGCTGGCCAGCACCTGCGCATGCGGTGGCGAGGGCATGCCACTGCCGCCGGCCCGCATGGTCCGCTTGCGCGGGCGCACCCTGGAGTATCTGCTGGCCGCTCATCCGCAGCGTGACCTGATGACCTTCCAGCGCCGCCATGTGCAGGTCGGCCACTACAGGCTGCACCTGGCCACCGCCCGCGCCAGCCTTGCCGGGCAGACGCTGGCCCTGCCGGACCTGCCGGCGCGGCCACGCCGCTGGCTGCCCTACGACGATGCCGTGCTGGCGCAGCTGCTGGGCCGCATCGAACAGCTCGCCGAACGGGTATTGACGCCCCCTGAAGCCCCGATCGATGAGACTGTCGGCTCCTGATGCGTGGAGGATCCGCGATGCGTTCCAGTCTCTGGTTGATGCTCGGTTGTACCCTGCCGCTGGCCGCCTGCAGCCATGCGGGCGGCAGTGCAGGCAGTGGCAGCAGCAGCGATCCTGCACCCCGGCCTCCGCATGTCGCAGGAAGCCCGCAGCGATGCAACCCGGAAAAGCTGGAGGGGCTGGCAGGCAGGGCCGCCGACGAGGCCACGGTGAAGCAGGTGGTTCAAGCCAGTGGTGCACGCACGGCGCGGGTGGTGAAGCCCGGCATGGCGGTGACCATGGATTTCCGCGAGGACCGGGTCACCATCGAGGTCGACGCGCAGAACCGGATCGTGCGCGCCAACTGCGGTTGAGCCGCTAACACCGGGCATGGCCCGGCGGTTTCCATCCGCATGCCCGGCGCTACCGCCGCTTCACAGCTGCTGGGCCTTGCCATTGGCCAGCGCACGGGCGATCACCTGCTGCGCCTGTCGCGAGGCCCGCTCGTGCAGGCGTGCCTGGCGTTCGCCGAGCGCGGCCTGCTGGCTGCCCAGCGCCGCCTGGCGGCTGGCCAGCGCGGCCTGCTCTCCGGCCAGCCGACCCATCTCGCTGCTCCGCCCCGACTGGCGTTCGTCATCACGAGCAGCCTGAAGGGCGCGCCGCGCTTCAGCGGCGGCCTGCCGCGCGAGCGCTGCATCGTCGACCGAGTCACGCGCGGCCCTGGCCGCTTCGGCCGCCGCTTCACGATTGATGTCATGGGCAGCCATCGCACTGCGCGCAGTGCGCATCGCATCCTGCGCGATCTGGCGTGCATGTTCGCTCTGCAACCGGCCCAGTTCGCCCTGCCGGCGGCCGAGCTCGCCCTGCTGGCGACCCAGCACGCTCTGCTGGCGTCCCAGTTCGCCCTGCTGACGGCCCAGTTCCGCCGCGCCGGCATAGGCACGTTGCAGTGACTGCACCAGCATCGGATCACGCACCACGTAGCGCTTGTCACCCTGGCGGAACCACAGTGCAGGTCCCTTGCCGAGCTGCCTGCGGGCCTGCGCCACGTCATCGATGCCGCCATTGGCGAAGGTCGAATCCCCATCCACCAGCACGTAGGCCTGGCGCGGCGACTCGCCCAGATCCAACGTCCCGTAGGTAGTGATGGAGGTGCCGGTAGAGGTCATGCCGTCATGGTCCTCGTCCACGTCGGTCCCATCGTCGAAGGCCCCCACATCGGCATCATCGGGTCCGGTCACATCGTCCGGCCCGGTCACGTCAGCCGGCGGCGCGGGGGGAACCGGCACGGCCGGCAGGTGCGCCGACGCTGCCGGCGCCGGCGGTGCCTTCGGAGCCGGCGGCGGCGACAGGGGCTTCGGGGCCGCCGGCGGTGCGGGAGGCGCCGGCGGCACCGGCGCTGCGACCAGTCGCATGGGTGCCACACCCACCACCAGCACCACGGCCGTCAGGGCAACCGCGAGCACACGCGGGCAGGCTTTGCGCGGCTGCAGCGAAAGCAGCCGGCGCTTGAGGCTGGTCGTGTCCGGCGCGGCACTGGCCACGCCCAGGTGCGGCTGCGGTGCAACGCCCAGCTGCAGCAGCAGACGCCCGTACGCGTGGCGACTGGCCCCATGCTGGCCCACCACCGCCTCATCCACCGCTTCTTCCCGGGCCTGGGCGTACTCACGCACCGACAGCCGCAGCAGCGGGTGGAAGAAGAACAGGTGCTGCGCCAGTGCCGGCAACAATCCCCACTGCAGGTCACGGCGCTGCAGGTGCTGCAGTTCATGGGTCAATGCCAGGTCCAGCGCGTCGCCCTGCAGTGCAGTGGCGCCGGCCGGCAGCAGCAGCACCGGGCGCAGCGGCCCGACCAGCTGCGGCGCATCGATCTGTGCGCTCATCCACAGGCGCGGCGGGCGGCGAAGTCCATGCGCGTCGGCGGCCAGGTGCAGCGCCTGCACCAGCGCCGCGTCCTCGCAGGGATACGCGGCGGCCAGCAGCGCGCGGCAACGCCGCCACTCCGCCAGGGTGCGCCAGGCCATCAGCAGGACACCGGAGGCCCACAGCGCGGCCAGTGCAAGCGCCCACCACGCTGTTGCGGGTGTCGCCACGACCTCTGCCGGCATCGTGGCCAGCAGCTGCGCGGAGCCTTCCGCAGACAGCGGATAGACCACATCGGCGGCGATATCGGTAGCGGTCATCGCCACCGACGGCGACGCGGGCAACCAGGGCAGCTGCACCGGCTGGCTCCACACCAGGCCGAGCACGGCCTGCAACGAAACCAGCCACCACAACCGGCAACGCGTGGCGGCCGACAGCGACGGCATCAGCCGGCACACGGCATACACCAGCGCCACCAGCAGCACGGTCTGCAGGCTGGTCCAGCCCAGCCGTTCCAGCATCGGGATCAGCATCGTGGTGTCCATGACTCAGCCCTCGTGGCGACGCGATTGGAGTTGGGCGACCAGCGCTTCCAGCTCGGCCAGCTCGTTGTCGCTGACCTGCTGGCGCTGCGAAAGATAGGCCACGAACGGCGACACCGAGCCCTGCAGGGTGTTGTCGACGAACTGGGCCACCGCGCCCTGCAGCACGCTGTCAGGGCCACGCGTGGCCTGGTAGCGGTACAGGCCTTCGTGCTGCCGGCGCTGCAGGTACCCCTTGGTGCGCAGCCGCTCCATCATCGTCAGCACGGTGGAACGGGCCAGCCCGCGCGCCTCGCCATAGCCGCTGGCGACCTCGCCGACACTGGCCGGCGCATGTTCATCGATGTACTGCAGCAGGGCCAGCTCCTGGTCCCCGATGGTTTTGCCGCGCATGACAGGCTCCCTTGACTACACGTGTCGTCACTGTCGGCGTGACGACACCTGTAGTCAACCCCCCGGAAGTCATGGGCCGACGAACGGTAGGGGGCAAGCGCAGCATCCCCGTCTCCTCTCCGTGCACGGCGTTTCCTGGCGCCCCCTTCCGCCGGGCGCGTGCATCCCGGTCGGGCAGGCCGATCCGATAGAGTTGGCCCTGGCGACGAGCCTTCTCTTCTCCATCTTCAGGAATCGCATGCATGCGTACTCCGGTTGGCCGCTGGCTGCGGCGGCCTTCAACAGCCTCCTTCCTTGCGGCGTGCCTGTCCGCCGCTCTGCCCGCGCATGCGGCAGACGCAGGCAATGCACTTTCCAGTGGCCGCGCACTGCTGGAGCGAATCACAGGCAACGAGGAGGGGCGTGAGTGCAGCGACGCACTGTGCCGCGCTCGCGCGGTGTCCTGGGTCCAGGGTTACATCGCGGCAGTCGCCGACAGCAGCGCCGGGCAATGGTGTGGACGAGCCACGGTCCTGCCCCATGAGCTTGTGGATCGCGTGTACAGCCACCTGAAGGCGCTTCCGCGCGCCCGCCTCGAGGAAGACGCATCGACGCTGACGCGGGAAGCGCTGGTTCACTCTTTCCCGTGTTCCCATGCGGCTCCATCGAGCAACAGCAGACCTGCCCAGGAGTGATGATGCCCCGATCCTTGATCAGTGCGTTCGCATTGCTTGTGCTGCACATTCCCGCCTCACATGCGTGGGAGTGCGAGACGGATCCTGCGAAGTTCAGGTTCACATCGGACTCGCCTTCCACGTTCAACCTGGGTGAGCGGGAGGAAGTGGACAGGGCCTACGCCGCCCTGGCCAAGCACCTGCAACCGCTGCAGGGCTATCGGGCACCGCGGATCTTCTATTCAAAGGGCTTCAGCGCGATCCGGGAACATGACTGCAAGGCCGGAAAGTGCACCGCCATGGAGGTGCTGGAAGGCCTCCAGGAATGCGGCGCAGGCGGAATGAGCAGGCAGGATGCCTGTTACCCGTTGGCAGTCGTGCATGAAGGCAGGCTCTATTGCCTTCTGTACCCTGGCCAGAAGGACTTCGATCCTTCCAGGCCGTTTACACCCTATGTGCCCTTCAACAATAGCTGATGCGCGGGATCAGTCCCGCAGATCCTGCAGCTGATCGCGCGGGAAGAAGTCCGGATCGTCCTGTCCATCCAGCATCGCCTCGACCCGTTCGTCGAACTCGCGGGCGGCGGCAGCGGAGGCGTCGGGCCCCAGGAATGCGGAGTATCCGTTTCCAGCAAGCCCAAGCGCGGCGACCGTTCTCCGTTCGCCGTCCTCGCCCCACAGATAGTCGTGGACAACGACCAGGCCGGCATCGTCCGTGGCCAGGAACTCGGCTGCGCTGCGCCCCAGGGCCAGAAAGAACAGGATGTCGTAGAGACTCTCCGAATAGGTCAACGACCCGGCAACGAAGTGTCTTCCCTGATGGTCATAGGCCGCAATCCTGATGTTCTCCGCCTCTGCCGATCCCAGCACGAACTCCAGTGCCGCGCGGTTGTCCCGATGACGCGCCAACATCGCGTTGCAGTCTGAAATGAGCGTCTGCAGACCCGGCGCATCCGGGTCGGAAAGATCCCCGCCTCCGGGAAGACTCCACTGCCCGCCGATCGAGCGCCAGTCCGACCAGCGGGACACGTCCGGCGGTGCTGCCGCAAGCCACCGCGCAAGATCTGCGCGTGAAATCCTCAATCTGAGAAAAGCCGAGTACGGTTCGGACATCGCCGCCCTTCCTCCTGGGCATGGGTCTGCGTTGCGTGCAGCGGACGGACTGTAGCAAGTCCGGCAGCAGGCATCCTCCGTTCGCTGTCAGTATCGGCATCAACGCAGTCAGGGTGGACTGCCGGCCCCGTTGGAATGTCCTCCCTCCCGGAAAGTCGCAACGGCAGCATCTAAACCCTCCTGCTGCCTGCTGCATCCCATCCGCACATCCCGCCGGGAATAACCCATGTTCCGCCCATCGCTTCCCCTTCTGCTCCTGCTGCTTGCTGCTCTGCCCCTCTCGCCGGCGTCAGCCAGCCCGGAGCCGGCGAACGAACAGGCTCGCCGCCTGATCCGCCAGACATTGCAGGACGAGCGCATTCCAGGCCTGCAGATCGCAGTGGTCAAGGACGGCCAGGTCGTGCTGTCCGAAGCGTTCGGCCTGGCCAACGTGGAAAACGGCGCGCCCGCCACACGCAGCACGCGATTCCCGTTGAACTCCGCCACCAAGGCCTTTACCGGCGTCGCCGCCGCACAGCTGGCACAGCAGGGCCGGCTGGATCTGGATGCACCGCTGTCGCGCTATCTGGATGCACTTCCGGCCGCCTGGCAGACCGTGCGCGTACGTCAGCTGCTGGCCCACACCTCCGGCCTGCCGGACATCCTTGACGCGCGCGGGCTGCTGGGCGGAGGCACCGAGGCACAGGCCTGGCAGGCCGTGACCGCACAGCCGATGGATGCAGCACCTGGCCAACGTTTCGCCTACAACCAGACCAACTATCTGCTCCTGGCGCGGATCATCGCGCGGCAGTCGGGCATGCCCTACGACCGCTTCCTGGCCAGCCGGCAGTTCGGCGCCGCTGGCATGGAACGCACCACCTTCGGCGACAGTTACGACCTGATCCCAGACGCCGCCACGATGTACAGCCTGGCCCCGCGCGCGACCGAAGCCGCCGATACGCCGCCCCGGCTGTCGCACTGGTTCTACGACGTGCCGCCCAGCCTGTGGTCCGGCGGCGGCATCCTTACCACCGCCGATGACACCGCGCGCTGGCTGGTCGCACTGCTGGACGGGCGACTGCTGCACGAGGACGGGCGCACACGGATGTGGACCGCCGAGCCGCTGGCCGATGGCAGGGCGGGCCCGTGGTCTGCCGGCTGGCCGGTACTGCAGGGCGCGCCGGACCGCCAGGTCGCCGGCATCGGTGGCGCGCGCTCGGCCTTCATCGTCTACCCTGACCGCGGCATCGCCGTGGTGGTGCTCACCAACCTGGTCGGCGCCAACCCGCAGCGCTTCATTCCGCGCATCGCCGATCTGTATGCGCCCCCGGTCAGCCCCGCGGGCCGCCCATCACCGGCAGGATCACCCCGCTGATGTAGCTGGCGCAGGCCGGTGACGCCAGGAACACATAGGCCGGAGACAGCTCCTCCGGCTGTGCCGGGCGCCCCATGTCACTGTCCTTGCCGAACTCGGCCACGTCGGGGGCCTGCTTGTCCGCAGGATTGAGCGGCGTCCACACCGGGCCGGGGGCCACGCAGTTGACCCGGATGCCACGCGGCAGCAGCTGGCTGGCCAAGGCTTTGGTGAAAGCGTGGATCGCTCCCTTGGTCGCCGAATAGTCGATCAGCGCCTTGCTGCCGAAGAGGCCGGTTTCCGAACCCGTGTTGATGATGCTGGCGCCCTCGCCCAGGTGTGGCAGCACGGCCCGTGCCATCTGCACGTAGCCGCCGATATTGGTCTGCAGCGTCTCCTGCAGATGCTCGTCCTCCAGGTCCTCCAGGCGCTCGCAGTGCAGCTGGAACGCGGCGTTGTTGACCAGGATGTCGACGCCCCCGAAGGCCTTGGCGACCTGCTTCACCGCCTTGTTGCAGAAACGCGGATCGCGCACGTCGCCCGCAATCACCACGCAGCGTCCGCCCTCGCTCTCCACATGCTGGCGGGTGATCTCGGCATCCTCGGCCTCATCAAGGTGCAGCACCGCCACGTCCGCCCCCTCGCGCGCGAACAGCACGGCAACGGCGCGTCCGATCCCGGAATCGCCGCCGGTGACGATCGCGCGCATGCCCTGCAGCTTGCCGCTGCCGACGTAGTCCGGTGCCAGGAAGCGCGGGGCCAGGTCCAGTTCGTGCTCATGTCCCGGCTTGGCCAGGTGCTGGGCGGGCAGGGTCTCCGGCTGGCGTCGCGTGCCTGCCTGGGTCGCCTTCTTCCTGGTCGCCTTCTTCGCCGCACGCGCATCCTTGGCCTTTTCCTGGTCCTGCAGGCGTCGCTGGCGGGCCGCAACCCGGGCGGCACGTGGATCACCGGCGGCGGCCTTGCGGGTTGCCGTCTTCACCACGCGGGGGCGTTCGGCCGCTGCTGCGGCGCTGCCCTCGGCAGCTGCCTTCGTACGCTTGCGTACTTTGGGCGACGCCTTGCGGCGGGCGGGAACCTTCTTGCTCGTAGCCATGCGGTCTCCTTCAGGTGTGGGGAATCGGGTGGGTTCAGGCGCGATCGGCCACGCCCTGTACGCCGGCATGGCCAGCGCAGTGCGCACAGCAAAAGATCTGCCCGTTGCCTTCGACGCCGTGACCGATCACGGCGCAGTTGCAGTGCGCACAGCGTGGCGCGAAGGCGTGGATCGCGCATTCGAACGAGTCGAACGTGCCGCTGCGCCCGCCCTGCTGCAGGGTGAAACTCTTGTCGTAGTCGTTGCCGCATACATCACAGGTGGCCATGTCATACCTCCGTGGCGTGCCAGTACATGCAGTGTGGCCATCGCCGCTGTCGGCGACGGTGAATGCACCGTGTCCCGCATGTGCACGCCGTTCATGCCGCCACCACGCCGCGCGCGGCACGCTGGCGTCCTCATCACCATGGAGCAGGATCATGATCCGCGCATTCAGCGTAGCCGCACTGACCTTTGCCGTCGCCGCATGCAGCAGCACGCCAATCGCACAGGTTCAACCGATCGACGGCGTGATCTCCGGCCAGTGCCACAGCGACATGGTGCGCGGCGCCGTCGGCCTGGCAGCATCGGCGGCCACCGTTGAACGTGCACGCGTGGACAGCGACAGCCTGCACGTGCAGGTGCTGCGCCACGACGGTCCGCGTGTTCCGCCCGCCAGCGAAGGCGGTGATCGCCTGACCATCGAGAAGGGACGCACCAACAACATCACCGCGATCTACTGCGGCTGAGCCGGCGCGCCCGCCGCAGTACACGCAACGTGGCCTGTTCCCACTGCCGCGGGCCGCGCAGGCCCGCCAGCGCGGTGAGTTCGCCACGCTCCCAGCCGGCGAACACACAGGGATCGATATATGCCCTGCGGCACACCGCAGGGGTGTTGCCCAGACGCGCGGCAACCTGGCAGACCACCTCGCGCTGTGCTGCGGCCAGTGCGCGCTGGCTGGCAGGCTCGGGCAGCGCGGTGGCAGCCAGTGCCTGCACCGCCGCCACCGTGCCGCCCCAGGTACGGAAATCCTTGGCGGTGAAGTCCTCACCCATCACGTCGCGCAGGTACTCGTTCACTGCGCCGGAATCGACCGGCTGCACCTGGCCATCATCGTCGCGGTACTGGAACAACGACTGCCCCGGCAGCTGCTGCAACCGTCGCACCATCTGGCCCAGGCGGCGGTCGCCCACCGTCACCTCCTGCAGTTGGCCGGACTTGCCCCGGAACCGCATGCGTACCCGCCCGCCGCGAAGCAACTCGAGGTGGCGGTTGCGCAGGGTGGTCAGCCCGAACGAGCGGTTCTCGCGGGCGTAGGTCTCATTGCCGATCCGTACCAGCGTATCGGCCAGCAGCGCCACCACCACGGCCAGCACCTTGGTCCGTGGAAATCCGGACTGCCGGAGATCGCGTGCCAGCCGCCGCCGCAGCGTGGGCAGTGCCTCGCCGAACGCAATGATCCGATCGAACTTGCCGGCATCGCGCACCTTCGCCCAGTCGGCGTGATAGCGGTACTGCTTGCGGCCACGCGCATCGCGGCCGGTCGCCTGCAGGTGGCCGTTGGCATGCGCGCAGATCCATACCGCGGTGTAAGCCGGGGGAATGGCCAGTGCGCGGATACGCTGCAGCGTGGCCGCATCGCGCACTGCGTGGCCGTCAGCATCACGGTAACGGAAGCCTTTGCCTGCACGCAGCCGGGTGAAGCCCGGTTGGGTGTCATCAACGTAGCGCAGGCCGGCCGCGCGCGCCGCCGCGCGCTCGGGTGTGGGGGACGTGGGCATGCCAGCAGTGTGGCGATCGACATGACGCGGCCGCGTCAATAACGCAAGACAAACACGTGAGGATGGGTTCGCGGCTATGCTCCGGCTTTCACAGTCCCTTCCGGAGTCATGATGTCGTTCCCGATTCGCGCCCGTTCGCTCTCCGCCCTGCTGCTGCCGGCCGTGCTGGCCTTGTCCGCCTGCCAGGCGCCGGCGCTGGATGAACAGGATTCGGCCACGGCCCACGCCCAGCAGGCCGCCGAAGCCGCCAAGGCACCGGCCGATGAAGCCGGCAAGGCCACCGAGGCACCGCCGGTGGGCACCTGCGACGCCAGCCAGGTACAGAGCCTGGTCGGCCAGGCCTACACCGATGCGCTGGGCAAGCAGGCCCAGGAAGATGCCGGTGCTCAGCAGGTGCGCGTGCTGCACCCCAATGACGCGACCACGATGGAGTTCCTGGGCGACCGCCTGAACATCGAAGTGGACGCCAAGGACGTGGTCAGCGGCGTCCGCTGCGGCTGATCCCGGCCCGCGCCGGCGGATCACCGCCGGCGCTTTCCGTTGCACCTGCAACCGTGTATTGCGGCGTTGCAGCAACCTGTGCTTTATTCGAGGCATCCGGTGGCCTCACGATGCGCTCCAGGGATTGGGCGGGCTTGAGTGTCCCCGCTCATTTCATTCCGCATCGAGGTAGAGATGGCCCCCCGCAACCGCCAAGGGCTTTACGACCCGCGCTCCGAGCGCGATGCCTGTGGATTCGGCATGGTCGCGCAGCTCGACGACCAGCCGTCGCGCCTGCTGGTGGATACCGCCATCGCCGCGCTTTCGCGGATGACCCATCGCGGCGGCGTCGCCGCTGACGGGCTCACCGGTGATGGCTGCGGGCTGCTGCTGCGTCGCCCCGATGCATTCCTGAAACTGCTGGCCAGCGAAGCGGGCATCACCGTGGCCACCCGCTTCGCGGCGGGCCTGGTGTTCCTTCCGCACGACGCCGACGCCGCGCAGGCCTGCCGGACGCAGCTGCAGGTGCAACTTGAAGCGGTAGGCTGCCGCGTGGCGGGCTGGCGCGAGGTTCCCATCGACGACAGTGTCTGCGGCCAGCTCGCGCGCGATACGCTGCCGCGCATCGAGCAGGTGTTCGTCGATGCCGGTGTCGGCCAGGACGGCACCGGCTTCGCCCTGGCGCTGTACCTCGCACGCCGTCGCAGCGAACAGCAGCTGCGCGACCATGGCGATTTCTACGTCACCACGCTCACCCCGGATGCGATCAGCTACAAGGGCATGGTCCTGCCGGACAAACTCAGCCGCTTCTATCCGGACCTGCAGCGGCGCGAGCTGGCCTCCAGCGCGATCGTGTTCCACCAGCGCTTCTCCACCAACACGCTGCCGCGCTGGCCGCTGGCGCATCCGTTCCGCCTGCTCGCGCACAACGGCGAGATCAACACCATCGAGGGCAACCGTCGCTGGGCGCAGGCGCGCAGCAAGGTGTGGAAGACACCGCGCTTCGACATCGCCGAGTTCGATCCGGTGATCTCCATGCATGGCTCGGACTCGCAGAGCCTGGACAACATGCTGGAACTGATGGTCGCCGGCGGCATGGAATTGATCCAGGCGCTGCGCATCCTGGTGCCACCGGCGACGCAGTCGCTGGAGTTCAAGGATCCGGATCTGGCCGCGTTCTACGAGTTCCATGGCCTCAACAGCGAGCCCTGGGACGGCCCGGCCGGCATCGTCGCCTGCGACAGCCGCTATGCGGTGTGTACGCTGGACCGCAACGGCCTGCGCCCGGCGCGCTGGATGCTGACCGCCGACCGCCACTTCCTGGTCGCCTCCGAAGCGGGCGTGTGGGAAGTGCCGACCGAGCGCGTGGTACGCAAGGGCAAGCTCGGCCCCGGTGAAATGGTGGCCATCGATCTCAAGCGCGGCGACCTGCTCGATTCGGACGCGGTGGACCGCATCAACCGCGGCCGCGCACCGTACAAGCAGTGGCTGCAGCAGGGCGTGACCTACCTGCAGACCGAACTGATCGATCCTTCGCTGGTGGAGGAGCCCTTCGACGAGGGCACCCTGCGCAGTTACCACAAGCTGTACCAGCTCAGCAGCGAGGAGGTGGAGCAGGTGCTGCGGCCGCTGGCCGAGACCGAGCAGGAAGCCACCGGCTCGATGGGCGATGACACGCCGATGGCGGTACTGAGCCAGCGCAGCCGGCCGCTGTACGACTACTTCCGGCAGGCATTCGCGCAGGTCACCAATCCGCCGATCGATCCGCTGCGCGAAGACTGCGCCATGTCCCTGTCCACCCAGCTCGGCAAGGAGACCAACATCTTCCATGCTGGCCCGGAGACGGTGAACCACGTCATCCTCAACTCGCCGGTACTCAGCCAACGCAAGCTGCGCCAGCTGCTGAAGATGGACCAGTACCTGCAGGCCAACCGCCTGCTCGACCTGTCCTACAGCGAGGAAGAAGGGCTGCGCAACGGCATCGAGCGCATCTGTGCGGAGGCCGAACGCGCCGCACGCGAAGGCATGGTGATGCTGCTGCTGTCCGACCGCTATCCGGTGGCCGGGCGACCGATGGTGCACGCCCTGCTGGCCACCAGTGCGGTGCATCATCACCTCTCGCGGCTGGGGCTGCGCTGCGACGTCAACCTGATCGTCGAGACCGGCACTGCGCGCGACCCGCACCATATGGCCTGCCTGCTCGGCTTCGGGGCCACTGCGGTGTACCCGTATCTTGCCTACCAGACCCTGTTCGACCTCGGCCGGCGCGGCATCCTCAAGCTCAGCAAGGGCGGTGAGCAGTCGCAGATCGGCCGCCGCTACCGCAAGGGCGTCTACAAGGGCCTGTCGAAAATCATCTCGAAGATGGGCATCTGTACCGTGGCCAGCTACCGCGGCGCGCAGCTGTTCGAGATCATCGGCCTGGAGCCGGAAGTGGTCGCGCTGTGCTTCCCCGACACCGCCTCGCGCATCGGCGGCGCCGGCTTCGCGCGGCTGGATGCCGATGCGCGCGAACTGTGCGCGCAGGCCTGGGATGCACAGCAGGATGTCGATGTCGGCGGCCTGCTGAAGTACGTGCACGGCGGCGAGTACCACATGTACAACCCCGACGTGGTCACCACCCTGCAGCGCGCGGCGCGCAGTGGTGATGCCCGCGCCTGGCAGCAGTACTGCGATGCCGTGCATGCCCGGCCGCCATCGGCGTTGCGTGACCTGCTTCAGCTGGTGCCGGCGCCGGCACCCACGCCGCTGGACGAGGTGGCGCCGGCCAGCGAACTGTTCCCGCGCTTCGATACCGCTGCGATCAGCCTCGGCGCGCTGTCGCCGGAAGCACATGAGGCGCTGGCCATCGCGATGAACCGCCTCGGCGGCCGCAGCAATTCCGGCGAAGGTGGCGAAGACCCGGCCCGCTACGGCACCCCACGGCGCAGCAAGATCAAGCAGGTGGCGTCGGGTCGCTTCGGTGTCACCGCCGAGTATCTGGTCAATGCCGAGGTGCTGCAGATCAAGGTCGCGCAGGGCGCCAAGCCCGGCGAAGGCGGCCAGCTGCCGGGGCACAAGGTCAACGAGCTGATCGCCCGCCTGCGCTACGCGCGGCCGGGCATCGGCCTGATCTCGCCGCCACCGCACCACGACATCTATTCCATCGAGGACCTGGCGCAGCTCATCTACGATCTCAAGCAGGTCAACCCGACCGCGCTGGTGTCGGTGAAGCTGGTCAGCCATGCCGGCGTCGGCACCATCGCCGCCGGCGTGGTCAAGGCCGGCGCGGACCTGATCACCATCTCCGGCCACGACGGCGGCACCGGTGCCTCGCCGGTCAGCTCGATCCGCTACGCCGGTGTGCCGTGGGAGCTGGGCGTGGCCGAAGCGCACCAGGCGCTGCTGGCCAACGACCTGCGCGGGCGCACCCTGCTGCAGACCGATGGTGGCCTGAAGACCGGCCTGGACGTGGTCAAGGCCGCGCTGCTGGGTGCGGACAGCTTCGGCTTCGGCACCGCGCCGATGATCGTGCTGGGCTGCAAGTACCTGCGCATCTGCCACCTCAACAACTGCGCCACCGGCGTGGCCACCCAGGACGAACGCCTGCGCGAGAACCACTTCACCGGCCAGCCCGAGCGCGTGGAGAATTTCTTCCGCCTGCTGGCCGAGGAAGTGCGTGGCTGGCTGTCGTACCTGGGCGCGCGTTCGCTGGAGGAGATCGTCGGCCGCACCGACCTGCTGCGGCAGATCGAGGCCGCACCGCGCGACGGCGTGCGCGTGGACCTGTCGCGCCTGCTGGCAGATGCGCGCTACGAAGGCAGCCACTGCGCGGCGCAGCGGCTGTACGAATCGCCGGACAGCCTGGCCACGCAGATGGATGGCCTGCTGGCGGACGCGATCGAACAGCGCAGGGGGGGCGAACATCGCTTCCTGATCCACAACACCGACCGCAGCATCGGCACCCGCCTGGCCGGCGCGGTGGCACGCGCGCACGGCAACCAGGGCATGGCCGACGCCCCCCTGGAGCTGCGCTTCCGTGGCAGCGCCGGACAGAGCTTCGGCGCCTTCAATGTCGGCGGCCTGCATCTGGAAGTGGAGGGCGAAGCCAACGACTACGTCGGCAAAGGCATGGCCGGCGGCCGCCTGGTGGTACGTCCGCCGCGCGGCGCGCGGTTCGAGGCGCGCAGCACTGCGATCATCGGCAACACCTGCCTGTATGGCGCCACCGGTGGCGAGCTGTTCGCCGCCGGACGTGCCGGCGAGCGCTTCGCGGTCCGCAATTCCGGTGCGCTCGCGGTCGTGGAAGGCGCCGGCGATCACTGCTGCGAGTACATGACCGACGGCGTGGTGCTGGTGCTGGGCAAGGTCGGCCTGAACTTCGGTGCCGGCTTCACCGGGGGGTTGGCCTACGTGCTGGATGTGGACCGCGACTTCGTGGACCGTTACAACCACGAGCTGATCGACATCCATCGCGTGTCCGCCGAAGGCTTCGAGAACTACCGCCAGCACCTGCACCGCCTGATCGGCCGCCATCGCGAACTGACCGGCAGCATCTGGGCGCAGCAGATCCTGGACGAGTTCCGCGATTACATCGGCAAGTTCTGGCTGGTCAAACCGAAAGCCGCCAGCATCGAATCGCTGACCGAGACCCTTCGACGCGCGGCGTAAGCGCCTCCGGCGCGCCGCCCGCAACCGGCGCGCGCCTGCTCCCTCACCGCAGTAGTGCCGGCCTCTGGCCGGCCATCGAAATCACAGAGCCCGCCATGAGCCGCAAGCACGCCTTCCAGTTCCTCGATCTGCCCCGCACCATGCCGCAGCGCATTCCGGTTGAACTGCGCACCTCCGGCGACTGGGGCGAGCTGTACGGAAAGTTCGGCAAGGAGGATGCGCAGTACCAGGCCGGGCGCTGCCTGGACTGCGGCAACCCTTACTGCAGCTGGAAATGCCCTGTACACAACGCCATTCCACAGTGGCTGCAGCTGGTGCAGGAGAACCGCATCCACGAGGCCGCCACGCTGTGCCACAGCACCAACCCGCTGCCGGAAGTGTGCGGCCGGGTCTGCCCGCAGGATCGCCTGTGCGAAGGCAGCTGCACCCTGGAGGAATTCGGTGCGGTGACCATCGGTGCGGTGGAGAAGTACATCGTCGATACAGCACTCGCCAGCGGCTGGCGTCCGGACCTGGGTGCCGTGCAGCCCACCGGCCACAGCGTGGCGGTGATCGGTGCCGGTCCGGCGGGTCTGGCCTGTGCCGATCGCCTGGCCCGGGCCGGCATCACCGCCGTGGTGTACGACCGCTACGAGCAGATCGGCGGCCTGCTGCAGTTCGGCATCCCCAGCTTCAAGCTGGACAAGGACGTCATCCATCGTCGCCGCGAGGTGCTCGAAGGGATGGGCGTGCGGTTCCGCCTGGGCGTGGAGATCGGCCGCGACATCAGCGTGCAGCAGCTGCTGGACAGCCACGACGCGGTGTTCGTCGGCACCGGGGCCTACCGCTACACCGACGGCGGCCTGCCGGGCCAGGACCTGAAGGGGGTGCTGCCGGCCCTGCCGTTCCTGGTGCAGAACAGCCGCATCGTCGGCGGCGATGACCCGCAGGGTCGACCGATCGCCGGCTGGGAGGACCAGATCGCCCTGCCCGACCTCAACGGCAAGCGCGTGGTCGTGCTCGGCGGCGGCGACACCGGCATGGACTGCGTGCGCAGCGCGGTGCGGCTCGGCGCAGCCAAGGTCACCTGCGCGTACCGTCGCGACGAGGCCAACATGCCCGGCAGCGCGCGTGAAGTCGCCAATGCGCGCGAGGAAGGCGTGCGCTTCCTGTTCAACCGGCAGCCGCTGTCCATCGAAGCCGGCGCCGACGACGAAGCGATCGGCGTGACCGTGGTTGAAACCCGGTTGGGTGAGGCCGACGCCCAAGGACGCCGCAACGCGGTGCCGATCGAGGGCAGCGAGTCGCTGCTGGAGGCAGACGTGGTCATCATCGCCTTCGGTTTCGCGCCGAGCGTTCCGGCCTGGCTGGCCGAACACGGTGTGCAGGGCCAGGCGAACGGTCGCATCGTTGCCGGCGGCAAGGACCGGCTGCCCTTCCAGACCGCGCATCCGCGCCTGTTCGCCGGCGGTGATGCGGTACGCGGCGCCGACCTGGTGGTAACCGCTGTGGCTGAAGGCCGCGACGCCGCTGCCAGCATCGTCCGTCTACTGTCCAACTGAGCCGGGTTCCATTGCCGGCAGTACGTCGGCCAGCGTCGCGCGCAACCCCTGGGTGTCGACCGGCTTGGCCAGGAACCGGTCGATGCCGGCGGCACGACAGGCCTCGCGCGTGCTCTCCAGCACGCTGGCCGTCAGCGCGATGATCGGCACCCGTGCACGCGAAGGGCAGGGGTCTTCGCGGATCGCACGCGCCAGCGCGAACCCGTCCATGCCGGGCATGTGGCAATCGGTAACGACAACATCGAAGCCCTGCGCCCGCCATGCCGCCAGCGCCTGCAGGCCATCGGCGGTGGCGTGCACCTGCAGGCCCAGCTCGCGCAGCCGCTGCACCAGCAGTTGCAGGTTGGTCGGGTGGTCCTCGGCCACCAGCACCCGTGCCGCAGGCAGTCGCGCGACCACCTCGGCCATGGCCGGCACCGCCTCCAGTGGCGCCAGGCAGCTGGCGAACTCCAGGTCGAACCAGATGCGCGTGCCCTTGCCCGGCGAGCTTTGCAGCTGCAGCTCGCCGCCCATCGAGGCCACCAGGTCCCGGCAGATGGCCAGGCCCAGGCCGCTGCCGCCGAACCGGCGCCCCGTCGACGGCTCGGCCTGGGTGTAATCGGCGAACACGGCCTGCTGCCGCTCGGGACTGATGCCTACGCCACTGTCGCTCACCTGCAGGCGCAGGCATTGTCCTGCCGCCTGCGTCCGCAGCACCCGCAGCCGCAGTTCCACACCGCCGTGCAGGGTGAACTTCAGTGCGTTGCCCACCAGGTTGAACAGGACCTGGCGCACGCGCAGGCCATCGGCCAGCAGCCACCGCTGCAGCGCAGGATCAAGCACGCACCGCAGGTGCAACGCACGGCTGGCCGCCATCGGTGCCAGCAGCTGCTGCACGGCCGTGGCCAGCGCACCCATGTCGGTGGCACGCAGCTGCAACGGCAGCGCCTGCAACCGATGACTGTCGAGCACATCATCGAGAATCTGCCGCAGCATCTGCGCGGCCACATCGACGGTGGACAGGACCTGCCGCTGGCACGGGTCCAGGGGGCTGTCCGCCAGGCATTCGAGCATGCCCAGCAGCGTGCTCATCGGTGTGCGGATCTGGTGGCTCATGGTGGCCAGGAAGTGCGTCTTCGCCGCTGCAGTCTCTTCGGCCTGATGGCGTGCCCCGGCCAGGGCACGGGTGCGTGCCTGCGCCTGGCTGACGTCCATCCAGTAGCCACTCCACTCGATGTCGTCGCTCTCGCCCGGCAACGGCCTGCCATGCGAACGGATCCAGCGCCAGCCATGGGGACCCAGCGTGCGGAAGGTGATGTCGATCGGCGCACGGGCCCGCGCTGCGGCTTCCAGATGATCCAGCACCGGCTTGCGATCGTCGACATGCACCGCCGCCATGAGCCGGCGATGGTCCAGCCGCACACTGTCCAGACTCATGCCGAACAGCGACTGCACGTCGCCGGCGACCAGCGGCAGGCTGTAGTCGCCCTCGCCGCTGCGGCGCGCCCGGTAGACCACCGCAGGCAGGTTGGCGGTCACTTCCTGCAGTCGCTGTTCCAGCGCGCGGCGCTGGCTGCTTTCGCGATGCAGCCTCCAGTAGCCGAAGGCATACACCAGGATCAGCGCCAGCGCGACCAGCAGCACCGGCACCAGCCAGCGCAACGGCGACCGTGCGGGCGGCGCGCGTGCTCCGCTGGGCGCCCACGTCGCACGGAGCGCGTCGCGCTGCGCGTCGTCCAGTTCCTGCAGCACGGTGTCGAAGGCGGCGACGGTGGCCGCACAGGTCGGCGCAGCCGCCAGCACCCAGGCATCATCGAAGCCGGCCGGCGCGGCGATCACCAGGGCATCGCTGCCGGGCCTGCGCAATGCGGCTTCCACTTCGGCCAACGTGGCAACTACCGCGTCGACCTGGCCGATGGCCAGCAGCTGCAGCGCATGATCGAGCGCGTCGACCTGCAGCAGCCATGCGCCCGGCGCCTGCTCACGCAGGTGGGCCGCCAGTGGCACCGTGTCGAGGCTGGCGACGCGGCGGCCGCGCAGACCGCCCAGTCCCTGCAGTGGCGTGTCGTTGCGACGGCGCACGATCACCTGTGACAGCTGCAGGTAGGGCCTGCTCACGACCCAGCCGTCGGGCACCTGCTCGCGCGGCCATCCCAGCACGGCCTGGGTACCGGCCGGCAGCGCCCCGACCGCGCCGGCCGCGGCGGGAAGCGGATGTGGACGCAGCGCGATCTGCTCGCCCAGCCGCCGCAGGTAGTCGGCAACCAGGCCGCCGGGCTGGCCCTGCGCGCTGAAGGACAGTGGCGGGCGGTCACTGGGCCAGGCCACGACCAGGGGCATGTCGCACCCGTCGGCCCGCGTGATCATGGGCCACAGCAACAGGGCAGGCAGCACGATGCGGGATCGCAGCCACGGGCAGGAGCGTGCAATGGATGCGGCCGCAGGGCCGGCAGCATTCACGATGGGCATCCTCGAATCGCAGGCGGAGACGACGGCCGCGCAGCGGTACCGCTCTGCCTGCCACGCTAGCGACGCACGGCACAGCAACAATGAGGAAAGTTGCAAAGCGCGCAGAATTGGCCATTCGCGACATAAACTGCCGCTTCTACCAGCCCACGGAGCGTTCGATGCGTATCGGCCTGGCCGCCAACCGGCTCCACCACCAGGATGCGCGCGCCGCCCTGTTCCGCTGGCTGCGTGCCTGCGAACCGGGCCTGCGCGAACTGGGCATCACGCTGCACGCTGTCGGCCGCACCCATGATGCGATCGGGCGCCACGGCTTCCTCGACGGCTATGCCGGCCTCCATCGCTATCCCTACGGCCGCGAGGGCGGGCTGATGAAGCTGGTCGCCGAGGTGGTCGGCATGGGCCCGCAGCGCACGCTCGACGGTGCCATCTATCTGATCGATCCGGTCGATCCGTCCTCGGTGTTTCCCGAAGCGACCGCGCTCAAGCGGCAGTGCGTGATCCACGGCAAACCTTTCATTTCCACGGTCGCCACCGCACGCGACTGGATCGAGGTGGAGCGCGTGCACGCCGGCCTGCAGGCCGACGCCGGTGCCGACGATCTGCACGCCTTCGGTACCCAGACCCTGGCACTGATCGCGCATGATGCGATGAAGCCGGCGATGCTCGCCTTCGCCGACGAGCACTTCGACGTGCTGGCACGCTTCGGCGAGCGGGTGGCGACCGGGACCACCGGTCAGCGCCTCAACGAGCTGGCATGGAGCCGCGGCTGGCCCAGCGACACGCCCTGGGTGACGCGCTACCAGAGCGGACCGATGGGCGGCGATGCGCAGATCGCCGACCGCGTGCTGGAGGGCCGTTGCCAGCGCGCCATCTTCTTCGAGGACCCGCACGTGGCACGCCAGCACGAGGCAGACATCCAGCTGCTGGAACGCGCGGTGACCACGGTGACCGACCAGGCGGTGTGCATCACGGCTCCGGTGGTGGCGGCGCGCTGGGCGACGGCTGCCGCCCGGCGCGCTGGGTCACAGCGCTGACCACCTGCGCAGCTACGCCGGGCGCGCATCGATCGGCATGACCGCCGCACCCGTGGGAGAGGGTGCCGGGCCGCGGCGGCCATGCACGGGTGTCAGGCGGCCATGTCCAGTACCACGCGCCCGTCGATGGTGCCCGCGCGCATGCGGGCGAACACCTCGTTGATGTTTTCCAGGCGGTCGGTGCTGACCGTGGCCGCGACCTTGCCCTCGGCGGCGAACTGCAGCGACTCCTGCAGATCCAGCCGCGTGCCGACGATCGAACCGCGCACCGTCACGCCATTGAGGACCATGCCGAAGATGTCCAGTGGGAAGTTGCCCGGTGGCAGTCCGTTGAGCGAGACCGTGCCGCCCCGCCGGACCATGCCCAGCGCCTGCTCGAAGGCCTTGGGCGATACCGCGGTGACCAGCGCGCCGTGTGCGCCACCGATCTCCTTCTTCAGGAATGCTGCCGGATCGGTCGTGCGCGCGTTGACCGTGACCTGCGCGCCCAGCCGCCGCGCGAGTGCCAGCTTGCTGTCCTCCACGTCGATGGCAGCCACGTTCAGGCCCATCGCACGCGCGTACTGCACCGCCATGTGGCCCAGGCCACCGATGCCGGAGATCGCCACCCAGTCACCGGGCTTCGTGTCCGTCACCTTCAGGCCCTTGTAGACCGTCACGCCGGCGCACAGCACCGGCGCGATCTCGACGAAGCCCACCTCCTTCGGAAGCAGGCCGACATAGTTGGCATCGGCCAGTGCGAACTCGGCGAAGCCGCCGTTGACCGAGTAGCCGGTGTTGCGCTGCGTCTCGCACAGCGTTTCCCAGCCGCCCAGGCAGTGTTCGCAATGGCCACACGCCGAGTACAACCAGGGGATGCCGACCCTGTCGCCTTCCTTGACATGCCCGACCCCGCCGCCCACGGCCACGATGTGCCCCACGCCCTCGTGGCCGGGGATGAACGGCGGGTCCGGTTTCACCGGCCAGTCGCCCTCGGCGGCGTGCAGGTCGGTGTGGCAGACACCGCAGGCTTCGATCCTGACCAGCACCTCGCCCGCCCCCGGGCGTGGTACCGGAACTTCCTCGATGACCAGTGGGCTGCCGAACTCGCGAACGACAGCGGCCTTCATGGTTCTGTTCATGGGTTTTCCTCCGTCGTGCGCTTGCAGACAGAGTGACGCCGGCACGAGGCCGGCGCTTTGATCCCGATCAAATCCTGGAAGATTGCCTGCCGGTTCAGCCCGCCAGCACGGACGCCTCGCGTGCCAGGCGTTCGATCGCGCCCCAGTCGCGGGTCTGCAGCAAGGCCGCCGTGGTCAGCCATGAACCGCCCACGCACAGCACGTTCGGCAGGTGCAGGAACTGCGCCGCGGTCTGGGCACTGATGCCACCGGTCGGGCAGAAGCGCACGTCGGCGAAGGGGCCGTGCCAGGCCGCCAGCAGTGCCGCGCCGCCGGCCTGCACCGCGGGGAAGAACTTGAAGGTATCCAGGCCATGCTCGAGGCCAAGGATCAGCTCGGACCCCGTGGCCACGCCCGGCAGATACGGCAGGTCGGCATCGCGCGCGGCCGCGTACAGCGTCGGCGTTGCGCCCGGCGACACCGCGAAGCGCGCACCTGCGGCCCTGGCCGCCTCCATCTGCGCGGGCGTCAGCACCGTTCCGGCCCCCACCACCGCGTCGGGTACGGCCTCGACCATTGCCCGGATGGCATCCATCGCACGGGGTGTGCGCAGGGTGACCTCGATCACCGGCAGACCGCCCCGGAACAGCGCCTGCGCCACCTGCACGGCATCGTCGACATCATCGGGGGTGAACACCGGAATCACCGGTGCCAGTTTCAGTACCGCGCGAACGCGCGGATCAGCGCCGGACATCGAATCGCTCCTCGCCCATCTGGGCCAGCACGTCAGCTTCGCTGACAGGATTGAAATCGCCGGGGATGGAATGCTTCAGTCCGCCGGCAGCCAGGCCGAAACGCACGGTGGCGTCGGCATCGAAGCCTGACAGGATGCCATGCAGGATGCCTGCCGCGAAGGCATCGCCGCCGCCGATGCGATCGATGATGCCGGTCAGCTGCCGCACGGGCGCCTGCGCACGCACGCCCTCACGGCCCAGCAGCAGGGCGCCCAGCGCATGATGGTCCACGCTCAGCGCCTGCCGTTGCGTGCATGCCAGCCATTGCAGCCGCGGGAACGCGGCGAATGCCGCCGCTGCGGCAGCGTCCACGCGCTCCACGGCGCCGGCCTGGGTAAAGCGCTGGCCCAGGATCACTTCGATATCGCGGTAGTCGGCGAACACGATGTCAGCCTGGTCGAACAGGGCATGCAGGATCGCCTGCGCGTCGCCGCCCCAGCGCTGCCACAGCGTGGGCCGGAAATTGCCGTCGAAGGAAACGCGCACGCCACTGGCACGCGCGGCGCATGCCGCCGCCAGCGTCGCCTCGGCCACCTGCGGCCCCAGCGCAGGGCTGACGCCGGACAGGTGCAGCCAGTCCGCGCCCTGCAGCAGCGCCGGCCAGTCATGATCGGCTGCAGTGCTGCGCGCGAAGGCCGAATCGGCCCGGTCGTACACCACCTCGCTGGCACGTTGCACCGCGCCGGTGGTGAGGAAGTACAGGCCCATGCGACCGTCCGCCACCTCGCGCACCGCCCGCGTATCGACGCCATGGCGGCGCAGTTCACCCAGTGCGTGCGCCCCCAGGGCATTGCCGGGCACCGTGCTGACCATGGCCACGTCATGTCCGAATCGGGACAGCGAGACACCCACGTTTGCTTCCGCCCCGCCCACGTGCACCTGCAGCTGCGGCGACTGCAGCAGCAGCTCGCGACCGGGCGCGCCGAGCCGCAGCAGCAGTTCCCCGAAACATACGATACGCCCCATCTCCACTCCTCCCCGCTTGCCGCCAGCATGTGAAACTGCACGGCGTGAATGTGTACCACGCGTCGGCGCGGCGTTTGGCCATCGGTGTCATTCTAGCCTTCCGATGCGCCCCACGCACCCGTAGGAACTGACGGAAGCATTGTCCTGCAAGCCTCTTGGAGACATTTCAGATCTGTTGCGGTGCAAGATGCCGGATCCGGGACGTGCTGCTAACGTCCGCTCTGACCAGCGGTGTCATCACGCTGAAACAGCCGCAGCACCAGACCTTTGGGAGAGGGGAAAGGCATGCAGTCTCGGAACCACCAAAAAAAGACACCGGTTACCTTGCTCGCTATGGCCGTCGGACTGGCCCTGGCGGCCAATGCGACCGCCCAGCAGCAGAGCAGCGCCGCCGGCGCCACGGACCTGGATACGGTCACCGTCACCGGCTACCGCGCCAGCGTGGAGAAGGCGCTGGACATCAAGCGTGGCGAGGCCGGCGTGGTCGACGCCATCGTCGCCGAGGACATCGGCAAGTTCCCGGATCTGAACCTGGCCGAGTCGTTGCAGCGCATCCCGGGTGTGGTCATCACCCGCGAGGCCGGCGAGGGCCGCAACATCTCGGTGCGTGGCCTCGGCCCGGATTTCACCCGCGTGCGCATCAACGGCATGGAGGCGCTGACCACCGTCGGCGCCGGTGACCAGAGCGGTGGTACCAACCGCGGCCGTGGCTTCGACTTCAATGTCTTCGCCTCCGACCTGTTCTCGCAGCTGGTGGTGCGCAAGACCGCTTCGGCCGATGTCGAAGAAGGTTCGCTGGGCGCCACCGTCGATCTGCGCACGGCGAGGCCGTTCGACTATGACGGCTTCACCTTCGCCGCCAGCGGCCAGGCCGGCTACAACGCGATGGCGGAGAAGGCCGACCCGCGCATGGCCGCGCTGGTGTCGAACATCTTCGCCGACGGTACGTTCGGCGCCCTGCTGTCGGTGGCCTACTCCGAGCGCCAGGCGCTGGAGGAGGGCTCCAACACGGGCCGCTGGGCCAACGGCCCGAGCAACGGCAACTTCAGTGCGTCGTCCCCGTTCACCGCCGCGCGCAGTGCCGACGTCTACCACCCGCGCTTCCCGCGCTACGTGCAGATGGAACATGAGCAGAAGCGCCTGGGCGTGACCGGTACGCTGCAGTGGAAGCCCAGCGACGCGACCGAGATCTCGCTGGACGCGCTGTACTCGAAAATCGATGCCACCCGCGACGAGCACTACATCGAGGCGATTTCCTTCAGCCGCGGTGCCAACACCAGCCAGCCACGCCTGGCCGGCAAGCCGTCGATGATCGTCAGGAACGGCGTCATCGAGAACAACGCGCTGGTCTACGGCGAGTTCGACAACGTCGACATCCGCAGCGAGAACCGCCACGACGAGTGGAGCACCGAGTTCAAGCAGATCAGCCTCAACGGCCAGCACCGCTTCAGCGACGACTTCACCCTGTCCGGCAAGCTGGGGGTCTCGCGGTCCCGGCATGAGAACCCGGTGCAGACCACCATCATCATGGACAAGTACGACGTCGACGGCTACAGCTACGACTACCGGGGCAACAACCGCTCGCCGATCCTCAACTACGGCATCGATCCCACCGATCCCAACGGCTGGGAACTGGCGGAGATCCGCCTGCGACCGCAGTACGTGGACAATGATTTCGATACCGGCCAGATCGACTTCAACTGGAACATCAGCCCCGGCTTCCGCCTCAAGGGTGGCGTGCTGGCCAAGGATTACACGTTCAAGACCACCGAACTGCGCCGTGGCAGCGAGCTGGCCGTGCCCACCTTCGCCGATGGCAGCAGGATCGTTCCGGTGGACATGACCACGCAGGCCGGCCTGAAGGGCATCAGCGGCAATCCCTCGAACTGGGTGGTGCCGGATCTGGACGCCGTCGCCGATCAGTTCGACATCTACAGCAACAGCGGCATCTACGCCGTCGCACCGCGCGCCAACAACGTGCGCAGCGTGGAAGAGAAGGATCGCGGTGCCTACCTGATGGGTGAGTTCTCCACCGAGATCGGCTCGCTGCCGCTGTCCGGCAACGTCGGCGTACGCTATGTGCGCACCAAGCAGTCCTCCACCGGGCTGTCGACGCTGGCCAGTGGCACCACGTCCACCACCGCCACCCGCACCTACGACGACACCCTGCCCTCGTTCAACCTGGTTGCCGAAGTCACCCCCGATTTCCTGATCCGCCTGGGTGCGGCCAAGGTGATGACCCGACCCGGCCTGGGCAGCCTGACGCCGGGTGCCACTGTGGCCGTGGCCGGTGGCGCACGCACCATCTCCAGCGGCAACCCCAACCTGGATCCGACCCGCGCGACCAATGTCGATCTGAGTTTCGAGTGGTACTTCGCCGAAGGCGCCATGGCCGGCCTTGGCCTGTTCTACAAGGACATCGAAACCTCCGTACAGACGCTGCGCGAGAATCGGCCGTACACCGACAGCGGCCTGCCTGCCGAACTGCTGATCGGCACCGGCGCATCGCCGACCGATGAGTTCACCTTCACCCGTCCGGTCAACACCCCGGGTGGCGAGCTGTTCGGCGCAGAAGCGAACTACACCCAGCCCTTCACCTTCCTGCCGGGCAAGTGGGCCAACCTCGGTCTGCAGCTGAACTACACCTGGGTGGATTCGAAGATCCAGTACATCAACTCGGCCGGTCAGCCGGTGATGAAGAACGATCTGCTGGGCCTGTCCAACACCTCGTGGAACGCGACCCTGTTCTACGAAGGCACCACCTTCTCCGGGCGCATCTCGGCCACCAACCGCGATGACTACCTGACCCAGGTGCCGGGCCAGGAAACCGGCTTCAATCTGGACGGTTACCACGGCATGACCGGTACCACGGTCATCGATGCGTCGATCCGTTACCGGATCAGTGACCAGCTGGAACTGAGCCTGGAAGGCGTGAACCTGACCAACGAAGCGTCCGATGAGTGGGTGTATTCGCCCGCGACCGGCCGCCTGCCGTTGCAGTACACCGAGACCGGCCGTCAGTTCCTGCTCGGCGTGCGCTACAAGTTCTGAGCAGCGCCGGCGATGCGCCGACCGGTGCATCGCCGTTCGCCACGACCGCTGCTGCGCCGCAAGGTGCCGTGGCGGCGTGGCCTTGCTACGGTCCGGCGGCCCTACGCCGGCTGTCGCCCGTTGAAAGGAAACATCTGATGCCGCATCGCTCGACCCTGTCCCGCTGCCTGCTGCTGGCAGTGGCCCTGGCTGCTGGCCCTGCGACAGCTGCCGATGGCCCAACCCTGCTGTTCCACGTCGACGCCAACCAGGGCCTGCAGGCCACCGTGGCGCACGGCGAGGCGATACCGAACTTCCGCGACAGGGTGGCGGTGGTCGATGACGGTGTACGCGGCAAGGCCATCCAATGGCAGGACGATGGCGTCCTGGCGTGGGATGCGCCGGGCAACATCCTGGCCCAGCGCGGCACCCTGGCCTTCGATTGGCGGGCGCGGTACGCGGTGGGCGAAGCCCCGTTCGTGATCTTCCGCGTCGGCTATGCCGATCACAGCAGCTGGGACATGGCGTGGCTGCGCATCGACTGGAACGGCCACGGTTTCGATGCGTTCGTCACCGATGCCAATCTTGCCCGCACCCGCGTCTCGTTCCGCATGGACACGCCGCCACGCGCGGACCAGTGGCTGCATCTGGCCTTCGCCTGGGACGAGGACCAGGGTGTACGCCTGTTCATCGATGGACGCGAAGTGTCCCGCGCGCAGACCACCGGCGACTACGATGCCGCGCTGGACCAGCTTGGCCTGGCCGGTCGGGTGATGGCACCGTACCAGGTACAGAGCCGTTACAACTTCCTGCGCGGCAGCGATTTCCAGCACATCCGCATCTACGACCGCATGCTCGATGCGCCGGCCGTGGCGGCGCTGGCCCGTGGCGTTACGCCCACCACCGCCGAGGTTCCCGAGGCAGGCCTGCGTGCCTGGCGCCATCGCTTCGGCTGGGACGGCACCGCACCACCGGCGCTGACCGCGCCGACCACCCGCATCCGCAAGGTCGAATTCGCCGACACCCGCGACCTGAAGGCGTGGATGTGGAAGGCCACCGACGGCATCGCCGAGACCACATGGCCCGGCGTCTACAACCGCTCGCGGCTGCCCGGACGCAACGACTACTTCCAGCTGCCGGACTGGAACACCTACGTGGAGGGTGGAAAGCACCTGGACCTGACGCTGCCGGACGGCGAGACGGTCAACCGCATCGAGATCCGCGGCGCGGCCTTCGGCACGCTGGCACATGGCAGCGACGCCGCGCACGCCACCCGCACCCTGTTCACCCGCCCGCGCGGCGTGGTGCGCAGCGTCGATCCGATCCCGTCCCTCAGCGGCGGCGTGCTGCGCTTCAGCAACGTCGAGCAGGAAACGCCGATCCAGGAAATCTGGGCCTACGCCGTGAGCGAGGGCAGCGAGCCGGACGGCACGGTCAAGCAGACCTACACGATCGACAGCCAGGCGCTGCCTGACTACACCAATCTGGATGCCCTGCGCCGCTACATCGACGGTCGCTATCCCGAGGCCGAACGCAGCACGGTGATGGCGCTGCCCAAGGGGGCCGGCTCACGCCGCCGCGATGCCGATACCCTGCCCGCGCAGCCGCGCCCGATCGTGCACGTGCTCATTCCTTCCGGGGTAGGCGATGCGCCGCCCGACCAGCCGCTGATCCGCAGCTGGGCCTACAGCTGGGAGAACATGCACGACGGCCTGGACGGCGTTGCCATCGATCTTCCCGCGCTGGATCTGGCGGCCACGCATGAAGGCGTGATTCCGCTCAACATCCGCATCAAGGACCCGATCTGGCCGGCGCGCGACATGATCGACGTGTCGGTCTCGGTGCAGCCGGGACAGAAGCGCACCCTGTGGCTGGACCTGCGCGACCGCATCCTCACCCCTGACAGCCTGTGGTTGAGCATCGCCTCGGCCGCGCCCGGCTTCGATGCCCGGGCGCTCGATGGCGCGCAGATCCGGCTGGTGTTCAAGCCGCGCGCCGAAGCGCTGAAGGAGCACGTGGCCGACCGCTTCAACCAGGTGCGCGACAACTGGGGATTCCTGGTGGAGGAGCACACCACCTCCAAGCGACAGCGCCTGTATGCGCGCGTCTACGCCGATCTGAGCGACCTGCTGCGGGTCGATCCGGACCACGCACTGGGGCGGCAGTACTGGAACTACATCAGCTACAACAGCCAGGGCCGGCCGCCCTACTCCGCACCGGTGGTGCCCGCCGGTGTGCCGGCCTGGGCCTTCCATCAGGTGCAGGACCTCGCACAGGTGCGTCGCTTCGTCGACTGGTGGATCGACCATCGCCAGGTGCCCTACGGCGACTTCGGCGGCGGCATCTCCGATGATTCCGATCTCACCCAGCAGTGGCCGGGCCTGGCGCTGATGGGCGTGCAGCCGGACCGCCTCAATGCCTCGCTCACCGCCCTGTCCGATGCGGTGTATCGCAATGGCATGTTCAGCAACGGCCTGAGCACCATCGAAACCGATGAGCTGCATGCCTACGAAGAGGGCATCAACACCAACAGCGCGATGCTGTACCTCAACTGGGGCGATCCGCTGACGCTGGAACGGCTGATGGAGACGGTCAAGGCATTCGACGAGCGGATCATCCTGCCCAATCCGCAGGGACACCTGCTGTTCTCCAGCAACTGGTTCGGCGGCAACAGGATCTACCGCGAACCGAACTGGCAATGGCAGAAGCCGTATTCGTTCCCGGTGCTGCACCCCGCGTTCCTGCTGGGCCAGTACAACGCCGATCCGACCGGGCGCCGGCTGGTGACCGGCCTGGCCGACAGCTATCTCGCCCATGCCGGCACGGACGCGAAAGGACGCTTCACCCTGCCCAACGAGATCCACTGGGCCACCGGCGCCACCCGCGGCGGTGAACTCAACGACGGTTCCGGCGGCGGCGACACGCTGCATACCTTCTGGGCCGCCTGGCGCTGGACCGGCGATGCGAAGTACCTGCAGGCGCTGGACTATCGCGTGGCACGCGGGGGACCGGGCGCGCTGGCCAATCTCGGCGAGAACATCGTCGAGGTGCTAGGACGCCAGCAGGACTGGTATCCGCAGCTGACTGCCGAAGCCGACGCCGGAAAGACCGGTTTCGCCAGCCTGATGGCCTGGCAGGCCAGTGGTGACCTGAAGTACATCGATGCACTGCATGCCGAAGGACTGCAGGCAAAGGTGCTGCGGGCCTACATGAACACCGAGGGCCACTGGTGGTCCGATCGCGTGGAAGCACCCAGCGAGTTCCTGCAGCGTGCCCGGCTGGGGGGCATCGCGCTCAAGCGTAACCAGAGCTGGCCCGGGCATACGGTCAGCTGGCGCTTCGATCGCGACGGTGCCGCCGAACAGGTTGCACTGCTGGTGCATGCGCCCTCGCGCGAGCGCTTCACCATCACCAGCCACAATCTGGGTAACCGCACCATCAGTGCCGACATGACCGGCTGGAACGTTGCCAGCGGCACGTGGCGCATCCGTGCCGGCGTGGATGCCGATGGAGATGGACGCATCGATGGCACGCCGACGGAGCGCACGGTGCGGCTGGAAACCAGCAGCGCGGTGCCGATGCAGTTCCGTCCCGGCCGCACGGAACTGTTTGAGTTCGAGCGCGTCGTCGCCGGCAGCCCGGTGGAAACACGCGCCGACCTGGGCGTCGGCCGCGGTGATGTGCAGGTGGACGGCCAGCGTGTGCGGGTGACCGTGCACAGCCTGGGCCACTTGGCCACCGGCGCGGGCGTGGCGATCCTGGAAGACACCACGGGCCGTGAGATCGCGCGTACCGATGTGCCCGCGATGGCGGCACCCGATGACCTGGAACCGAAGACCACCCACGTGACACTGATGATCCCCGCCGGTCATCGGGGTGGCCTGCGCGTGCGCGTGGCCCTCGCTGACGGTGGCGAGGAAGTGACCCTGCTCAACAACGTCGTGGACGTGCCGCGCTGAACGCGACGGCCGGCGCGGCCTATGCCGCGTCGGTCTCCATCCGCTTCACCCGTCGCTGGTACCAGTCATCGCCCAGCGGCTCGAACACCGCGCTGCGCTCCATCACGCCCTGGTAGACGTGCAGCGACACGGCCACATCGGCATCGCTGGCATTGCGCAGCGTGTGGTATTCGTGCGGGGGAATCAGGCTGCCGGCGCTGCCGCGCTGGCCATACAGCGTAGGCTGCGCGGCAAAGCGGTGGCGAGTGCCCTTCCGCTCCAGCAGCGCATACGGCGTGACCAGCAGTTCGCCCTGCCAGACGCCTTCCACGCACCACATCGCATCGTGATCGTGCAGCGGCGTACCCTGCCCCGGGCCCCAACACATGGCGATGACGCTGTACCCCAGGGTCCGGCTGCGGTGCAGTTCACGACGTGCGTAGTGACCACGCACCGGTCGCCGTACACACGGCGGTAGCTGTATCGAAGGATCGGTGATGGCATCACGCAGCACGCGCTGCAGGCCCTCGGTGATCGCGTGCGGATCCGCCAGTGCTACCACACCATCAATGGCGGCAAGCAGGCGCTCCCGGCCGGCGAACGGCAGTGGCGTGAACGTGTCTCCCATGACCCGACTCTAGCCGAGCGGAGTTAACAGAATGTTTGTGCTGCGGTGTCATCACTGCGTGCCGCGCTGCACGAAAGGCACTTTTCCGTAGAGCGCGCGCTCGCCTGCGCGCGGATCGTCAACCGCGCGACTGGTGCGATCGAACAGCATTGTCCGCCGTTGCGGCAGCGTATAAGGGGCCCATTGCGACAATCCGGCGTGATTGGGGTCGCCACTGCGGGCGAAGGCGATCAAGGCCTCGCTCATGGTCGCCGCCAGCGCACGGGCATCATCGCCGCCCCCGGTGCGCGCGCCCGGCAACCCTGCGTTGTCAAAGACCAGCGGGATGTCCAGCGTATGGAAAGCACGCAGGCGCCCCTCCTCCACCGGCGACCCCCAATCCAGCTGGTACGCCCAGGTCGGTGCTGCGCCCGCGGGCTGGCGCGCCCGCGCTTCCAGTTCCTCCACCGCTCCGCGCCAGCTGCGGCCAGCCGTGGTTGCAGCAAAAAACACTTCAGAGGGCGTGTAGTGCGGATACAGGCGGCGATACTCGGCGATCACGGTCTCCGGCCGCAGATCGACGAACTGCTGTCGTTCGAGCTGTGCCGGCAGTGTTTCCCAGGTCAGGGCGAAGTTGGCGGGATCGTTGCCGAGGAACGCGCGGGTCTCGTCGCGGGTGTTGCCGATCACCATCGGAATCGCCGCCGACTGCTGCGGCGCCTGTGGCCAGAACGGATGCACTGGCAGCACCACATCGTCCAGCACCGGGCCGAAGTACAGCGACGTGCTTTCCACGCGCGAGGGATCGCGCGCACGAGTGGCTTCCAGCAATACGTCGACCGGCAGGTCCAGCAGGGCCTGGACGTCACGTGCAGCAACGGCCTGCATCGCGATCGCAGCCCGCTGCGCGGCCGCGCGCGGTCCGGCAGCGGTGACCTGCTGGCCACTCATCGTCCACGCGCGGTGGAACAGCCCTCGGGCCGCAGGCATCGCCATCAGTGTGGCGATCTTGGCGCCCCCGCCGGACTGCCCGAACACCGTGACGTTCGCCGCGTCGCCACCGAAGACCGCCGCGTGCTGCCGCACCCACTGCAGCGCCTGTACCAGGTCTAGCTGGCCGACGTTGCCCGAGGCGGCGTAGCGCGGATCGCCCAACGCCCCCAGGTAGAGATAGCCGAACGTGTTGAGGCGATGATTGAGGGTGACCACCACCACATCGCCGCGGCGACACAGCGCAGCGCCGTCGTACAGCGGATCACTGCCGGACCCGTTGTTGAATCCACCGCCGTGCACGTACACAAGCACCGGCCTGCGTCCACCGTCGCCGAGCGCGGGCGTCCACACATTGAGGAACAGACAGTCCTCGCTGCCGGGCCCTTCGCTGCCGCCCTGCGGTGCGGCCGGACCGTACTCCAGTGCATCGGCGATGCCACGCCAGGCAGCTTCATGCCGCGGCGGCTGGAAGCGGTGGCGAGCGGTGTCGGCACCATAGCGAAGCCCACGGAACACCAGTACCCCGTGCTCGCGCTGGCCACGCACACGCCCGCCACGAACCCGGGCCAATGGCAGGCGGTCGTCGCGGGCACCCGGCACGCTGGCCAGCGTTGGCAATGCGGTGAAGGCAGCCGTAGCGGACGCGGTGGCCAGCGCCCAGCGGGCGCTGTCACGCAGGAACCGCCGACGCTGCAGGTCGGCCGGCGCATCGTTCATCGCGCGTCCTCCGCAGGGCCCAGCCAGCGTTGCGCGAGCAGCGGCCAGAGTGCCAGCGTCGACCGCGCGGGGATGTCCATGCCAAAGCCGTGGCCGCCATGGGCGAAGACGTGCAGTTCGTGCTCGACACCCGCACCCGCCAGTGCCTGCGCCATGAGTTCACTGTTGCGCACCGACACCACGGCGTCGTCGGCGGCGTGGACCAGCAGCGTCGGCGGCATGTCGCCGCGTACGCGCTGCTGCATCGAATAGTCTGCCTGCAGCGAGGTCCCCGGATGCTCGCCCAGCAGGCGGGCACGCGAGCCGCTGTGCGCATGCGCGCCCATGTCGATCACCGGGTAGACCAGCACGGCACGGCTCGGGCGGGCGCTCAGCCGGTCGAGGTCATCCCGTGCGGGATGGACGGCGATGTCGAAGCCGGTGGCCAGCCGCGCCGCGACGTGGCCGCCCGCCGAGAAGCCCATCACCGCCACATCGTTCGCGTCCAGTCCGCGCCGTCGCGCCTGGTCGCGCACCACCCGCAACGCGCGCTGCGCGTCGGCGAGCGCGGCCTGGCGGTCGCGCCCCGGCTGCGGCAGGCGGTAGCGCAGGACGAACAGGGTGTAGCCGGCGCCGTCCACCCAGGACGGAACCAGCGCGCTGCCCTCCTTGTCGATCACCACCCGCTGGTAGCCGCCGCCGGGGATCACCAGCAGGGCCCGGCCGTTCGGCCGGGCGGGTGTGTACACCTGCAGAGAGGGCGCGTCGATCTGGTCGGCGTAGCGGTCCGGGCGTGCAGGGTCCGCACTGCGCTCGACCACCCGCGTCGGACGTGCAGTGCCGGTTTCGCCCGGCACTGCGCCTGCCGGCCACAACGGCAGCTGCTCGCCGGGCAACGCCTGGGCCACACGCTCGCCTTCGCGCAACGACGTGTCGACCGCGCAGGCGGGTGCCGCCGGCAGCAGCAGGGACAGGCACAGCAACACGATGGGCAGACGCATGACTGACGGGGCTCCAACAGGACAGGACAGGGCGCTGGCGGCGTCGGCAAAGACGGCGTGATGCGCTGCCGCTTGCGTGATGACACCGGTTTACCATATACACGTCCTGCAGACGCTGTCGATAGGCAGCGCAACAACGCCAGAGGGAGACGTTCTTGAGCAACGAACACGGCACACATGGGCACACGCCGCCGGCCGATGCGGCCGCGATTGCCCAGGCCTTCACCACCGCACGCCTTGCGGGCCAGGCACTGAAGGCGTTCCCGGGCGACATCCCGGCGGACCTGGTCGCGGCCTACCAGGTCCAGGACTTGGCCATCGCCCGCTGGAACCAGCCGGTGGTCGGCTGGAAGGTCGGCTACATCGCTGCCGAACGCCGCGATGCGTCCGGGGACGAACGGCTGCTGGGCCCGATCTTCAAGCCTCAGCTCAAAAATGCTACCGGTGGTACAACGGATGTTCCGGTGTTCGTCGGCGGTTTCGCCGCGATCGAGGCCGAGTACGTGCTGGAACTGCTGGAGGATGCCCCCGCCGACCAGCTGCACTGGTCGCCGGAACAGGCTGAAGCGTTGCCGGCCCGCCTGTACCTCGGTGTCGAGGTTGCCAGCAGCCCGCTGGCAACGATCAACGAGCTGGGCCCGCGCGTGGTGGTATCCGACTTCGGCAACAACAACGGCCTCGTGCTGGGGCCGGAGATCGGCAACTGGACGTCCCTCGATGAGTCGGCGCTGCGCGCCGAGACCCTGATCGAGGGTGAAGTGGTCGGGGTCGGCGGCGCGAGCCGCCTGCCCGGTGGCCTGCGCGCAGCGTACGCGTTCGCGTTGTCCCGTTCCGCGCTTCGCGGCCGGCCCCTGCGGCGTGGCGACCTGATCGCCACCGGCAATGCGACCGGCATCCACGACATCCAGGCAGGACAAACGGCGCTGGTGCGCTTCGCCGGCTTCGGCGAGATTGCCTGCAGGGCCGTGCCGGCCGGGTAAGCCGCGGCACGATCCAGTGAACACGCGCGGGAGGGCGCAGATGATCACACGACGACATTTCCTGGCCGGTGGCGCCACTGCACTTGCCACTCCCCTGCTCGCCGCCTGTGGCCGCGGGCCGGGCCCTGACGCAGCCGGCGGCCAACTGCTGACGGCGACCGATGTGCACGTGGCCGATTACCCCACCGTGACAGCGGTGAAGTGGATCGGCGAGACCCTGCAGCGTGAGACCCAGGGACGCCTGCGTCTGCGCCAGTACCACTCGGGCCAGCTCGGCCGCGAGTCCGAAGCGATCGACATGGCCCGCTTCGGCGCCATCGACATCACCCGTGTCTATGCGGGCGCGCTGAACAACGCGTTTCCGCTGACCCAGGCGCTGTGCCTGCCCTACGTGTTCGAATCGGTGGCGCATCAGCGGGCAGCGCTTGATGGCGGCGTGGCCGATGCCGTGCTGCGCGGCTTCGAACGCCGCGACCTGGTCGGCCTGGCCATCTACGATTCCGGTGCGCGCTGCTTCTACAACACCCGGCATCCGATCACGCAGCCCGGTGACCTGCACGGGCTGAAGCTGCGCGTCGCATCATCGGACATCTTCATCCAGCTGATGCGGCTGCTCGGCGCCAACCCGACGCCGATGTCGCTGGGCGATACGTTCTCCGGCATGGAGACGCACATGATCGACGGTGCCGAGAACAACATGCGCAGCTTCCACTCCAGCCGTCACTTCGAGGCTGCGCACTACTGGTCGCAGAGCGATCACTCCTATGCACCGGACGTGCTGCTGATGTCACGCGCCAGTTTCGAGCGGCTGCAGCCGGATGACCGCCAGCTGCTGCTGGAGACCGCACGTGCGTCGGTGAAGGTGATGCGCGACCAGTGGGATGCCTCCGAGGATGCGGCACGACGCGCGGTGCTGGCGTACGGCGTGAAGGCCAACGAGGTCGACATGCCGGCGTTCCGCGCCGCCGCGCAGCCCCTGCTGCAGCAGTACCTGCAGCACGCGGAAATCGCCGCGCTGGTCGATCGCATCCGCGGTGCAGCCTGAGGACACAGCCATGACCGAAACGACGACATTTTCCCCACCCGGCCCCGGGCAGCGCCTGCTGGACCGCGTCGCCGACATTGCCATCTACACCGCCGTGGCGGCCCTGCTGGGGCTGGTGGTGGTGCAGGGCTGGCAGGTCTTCGCGCGCTATGTGATCAACGATTCCCCGAGCTGGACCGAACCGGTGACCCTTCTGCTGCTCAGCACCGCGATGAGCCTGGGCGCGGCCTGTGGCGTGCACACCAACCGCCACTTCGGCTTCTTCCTGCTGCATGCCTACATGGCGCCGGCGCTGCGCCGCGCTGTGGACGTGCTGGTGCAGCTGGTGGTGGCCGTGCTGGGCGCGTTCATCGCAGTGTGGTCGGCCGAGCTTCTTCTCGACGGCCTGGACATCAAGACCGCCGGTGCCGAGCTTCCGCAGAGCATCAACTACCTGCCGCTGGCGCTGGGCGGCGTGCTGATGGTGGTGTTCGCGCTGAACCGTGCGTGGAAGGCCACGCAGTCCACGCCGGCAGACGCTGCCGCCGATGACGCTGAAGGAGATCGTTGATCCATGGGTATCGCCATTCTGTTCTCGGTGTTCGCGGTGTTCCTGCTGCTGGGCGTGCCGGTGGCCTACGCGCTGGCTGCGGCCGCCCTTGCCACCCTGCTCTACCTGGACATCCCGTCCATCGTTCTGGTCCAGCAGATTTCGGCAGGCACCGGGTCCGCATCGCTGATCGCCATTCCACTGTTCATCTTCGCCGGCGAGATCATGATGCGCGGCGGCATCTCCGAGCGCCTGATCGCGCTGGCGTCCTCGCTGGTGGGGCGCCTGCGTGGCGGCCTGGGCCAGGTTTCGATCCTGTCCTCGCTGTTCTTCGGCGGCGTCTCCGGCTCGGCCATCGCGGATGTTTCGGCGGTGGGTGGCACGATGATTCCGCAGATGGTCAAGCGCGGCTATGACCGCGATTTCGCCGTCAATGTCAGCATCACCGCCGCCCTGGTCGCGCTGCTGGTTCCGCCCTCGCACAACCTGATCCTGTTCTCGGCCGCAGCCGGTGGCGGCCTCTCGATCGCCGATCTGTTCGCGGCGGGTATCGTTCCGGCATTGCTGATGACGCTGGCATTGATGATCACCGGCTACGTCGTCGCGCGCCGCCGCGGCTATGGCGTGGAGGTGTTCCCGGGCTGGCGCGCGGTGATGCTGCGGATGATCTCCGCCCTGCCCGGGCTCGGTCTGGTCGCGCTGATCTTCGTCGGCATCCGCGCTGGCATCTTCACTGCGGTGGAAAGCGCGGCGATCGCCGTGGTGTACGCACTGCTGGTGACCACGGTGCTGTACCGGCAACTGCGCTGGCGCGAGTTCTTCGCCACGGTCGTCCACGCCGCACGCAGCACCGGCGTGATCCTGTTCGTGATCGCCACCGCTGCGGTATTCGGCTGGCTGCTGGCCTACCTGCAGGTGCCGGCGGCGGCGGTGGATTTCCTGCAGTCCTTCGCGCACAGCCAGTTCATGGTGCTGCTGATGATCGTGGTGATGCTGTTGCTGCTGGGAACCTTCATGGACCTGGCACCGATGATCCTGATCTGCACGCCGATCTTCCTGCCGGTGGCGCGCGCGTACGGCATCGATCCGATCCACTTCGGGCTGGTGCTGGTGCTGACCGGCGGCCTGGGCCTGGTGACACCGCCGGTGGGCTCGGTGCTGTTCATCGGTACCGCCATCGGCAAGATCAGCGTGGGCCAGAGCATGCGTACCATCTGGCCGTTCTGGTTCGCTGCGCTGGGCGTGCTGCTGGTGGTCACCTTCTTCCCTGCCCTGTCGCTGTGGCTGCCGGCCACGCTGCGCAGCTGAGCCGGAGACCGCTGCCATGCACCGTCCGCTTCGCCGCATCCCTGCCGTGGCCCTGGCCAGCCTGCTTCTGGCCGCGCTTCCGGCGCTGGCCTCCGGCCCGGCCTCACCGACCTGGGCACGTGGGCTGGAGAACCAGCGCCAGGCCGATCTCGGCGACGGCACCTACCTGAACCCGGTGCTGGCCGGCGACCGCCCCGATCCGTCGGTACTGAAGGACGGACAGGACTACTACCTGACCCTGTCCTCCTTCGACGCCTATCCCGGCCTGCCGATCTGGCATTCGCGGGACCTGGTCAACTGGCAGCCGCTGGGTCATGCCATCACCCGCAACGTGGGTGCGATCTGGGCACCGGACATCGTCAAGCATCAGGGTCGCTACTTCATCTACTTCCCGGCCCGGACCGGCGAACACCGCAGCAACTTCGTGGTGTGGGCCGATGACATCCGCGGGCCGTGGAGCGATCCGATCGACATCGGCCTGGGCGGCTACATCGACCCCGGCCATGCGGTGGGCGAGGACGGCAAGCGCTACCTGTTCCTCAGCGGAGGCGACTATGTGCAGCTGGCCGATGACGGGCTGAGCGTGGTCGGCACACCGAAGCATGTCTACGACGGCTGGCGCTATCCGCAGAGCTGGGATGTGGAAGCCTATGCGCAGGAAGGACCGAAGATCCACTTCCGCGAGGGCTGGTACTACATGACCACCGCCGTGGGAGGCACCGCCGGCCCACCCACCGGGCACATGGTGATCACTGCGCGCTCGCGTTCCATCCATGGGCCCTGGCAGAACGCACCGAACAATCCGATCACGCGCACGCAGTCGGCGTCCGAGCCGTGGTGGTCGCGAGGCCACGCGACAGTGATCGAAGGCACCGACGGTCGCTGGTGGATGATGTACCACGGGTATGAGAACGGCTTCTGGACCCTGGGCCGGCAGACCCTGCTGGACCCGATCGAGTGGACGGACGATGGCTGGTTCGTGGCCAGGGGCGGTGACCTCGGCCAACCGCTGCGCAAGCCTTCCGGAAGCGCCCTGGCACCGCACGGCATGGCGCTTTCGGATGATTTCCGCGGCGGCAGGCTCGGGCCACAGTGGGCGTTCTTCAACCCGGGCAGTGACGAGTACCGGCGCCTGCGCTTCAGCGGCGATGGGCTGGTGATGCAGGGCAAGGGCAGTGCGCCGCGCGATGCGTCTCCGCTGACCACCATCGCCGGCGATCCGGCCTACCAGTTCGAGGTGGAGCTGGAGGTAGCGCCAGGCGCAGTCGGCGGCGCGCTGCTGTTCTACAGCGACCGCCTCTATGTGGGCGTGGGCAGCAACGGCGAGCAGTTCATCATGCATCGTTACGGCGAGGAACGCCCTGCCCGGCTTGCGCCCAGCGAGCGCGGCGGGCGGCTCTGGCTGCGCGTCACCAACAACCGCCATATCGTCACCTTCCATACCAGCAGCGACGGCCGGACCTGGCAGAAGTACCCGGTTCAGATGGAAACCTCGGGTTACCATCACAATGTGGCTGGTAAGTTTCTCGCCCTGAAGCCGGCGCTGTACGCTGCCGGTGACGGTGCGGTGACCTTCCGCAGCTTCCGCTACCGCGCGCTGGACTGAGTGCGCGGCCGGAAATCCCCCGACTTACCTGGTCCATTACATGTCAGTGCGCAACAAGAATGATGCCGCCACGCCGGCATTGGCCAAAGGCAAGGCAGCCACGATCAACGACATCGCGCGACTGTCCGGAGTGTCCAAGAAAACGGTTTCAAGGATCATCAACAACTCACCGCTGGTGCGCAAGGACACGCGCGACAAGGTAGAGGCCCTGATGCGCGAGGTGGGCTATACGCCCGATCCGCTGGCGCGCGGCCTGGCCTTCCGTCGATCCTTCCTGATCGGCATGGTCTACGACAACCCCACCGCCCAGTACATCGTGGACATGCAGTACGGTGCACTCGACGCGCTGCGCGGTTCCAGCTTCGAGCTGGTCGTGCACCCCTGCGACAGCCGCAGCCCGGGCTACATCGACGGCGTGCGCCGCTTCGTGCAGCAGCAGAAGCTGCATGGGGTGATCCTGGTGCCGCGTGCCTCCGAGGACCAGGCGCTGGCGGACATGCTGGATGAGATCGGCTGCCGCTTCACCCGCGTGGCCGCGCTGCCGCTGGACGAGAGTTCGCAGATGGTGGTCACCCACGATCGTGACGGCGCCGCCGAAGCGGCCGACTACCTGCTCTCGCTGGGCCACCGCGACATCGCCCTGGTGACCGGGCCCAGTGCCTATCGTTCGGCGCACGAGCGTACCGCCGGCTTCATCGATGCGCTGTCGCAGCGTGGCATCGAGCTGCCCAAGGACCGCATCATCGAGGCGGGCTACACCTTTGAATCGGGCGTGGCCGCCGCCGAGAAGCTGCTGCTGGGGAAGCGCCGGCCGACCGCGATCTTCACCGGGAACGATGAAATGGCGGCGGGCATCTACAAGGTGGCGCTGCGTGCAGGCATCAACATCCCGCGCCAGCTGTCCATCATCGGCTACGACGACAGCCCGCTGGCCTCGCGCCTTTGGCCGTCGCTGACCTCGGTACGCCGCCATACCCGCGATACCGGCCGCACCGCTGCGGCGATGCTGATCCAGCCCGACGGCCAGCCGGCGCTGCAGATCGCCAGCGTGCGCCCGCACCTGATCGTGCGCGACTCCTGCCAGCCGCCGGAGGACTGATCCGGCGGGGATCAGTCCGGTAGCCCGCAGGCCTGCCTGCGACTCCGTTGAAGCCGCCTCACTTTGCCGCGACCGTTGAGCGCTATCGTGCGGCGCAAAATGACACCGGTTACCAACGTCGCTAGAATCCCCCTGAACCGTGCCGGGGCCGAATGATCGGCCCGCCCCCTGCTCTGGAGATGCCATGTACTGCAAGACCCACTACGCCACCCATCCCGACGCCATCAAGGGCGCCAGCAACGACCAGCTGCGCGAGCTGTACCTGCTCGACGGCCTGTTCAACCCCGGCCAGGTGACGCTGAAGTACACCCACTACGAGCGCTTCGTACTCGGTGGCGCGGCGCCCCTGGATGCGCCGCTGGCGCTGCCGGTGCAGACCGAACCGGCGTCGGCCGCCGGCCATCCGTTCCTGGAGCGTCGCGAGCTGGGCGTGATCAACGTCGGCAGCGGTACCGGTACGGTCACCGTCGACGGCACCGTCTACACGCTGGGCCCGAAGGATGGCCTGTACGTGGCGATGGGCAGCAAGGACGTCGTGTTCGCCTCGCAGGACGCCGCCAACCCCGCTCAGTTCTACCTGGCCTCGACCCCGGCCCATGCGCGCTTTGAAACCAAGCAGCTGTCGATCAAGGACGCGGTGGCGCTGGACCGCGGTGCGCTGGAGACCAGCAACGAACGCACCATCTACCAGTACATCGTGCCGGCCACCTGCCAGTCCTCGCAGCTGCTGCTGGGCCTGACCGTGCTCAAGCCCGGCAGCGTGTGGAACACCATGCCGCCGCACCTGCATGACCGCCGCAGCGAGGTCTATTTCTACTTCGACCTGGGCGACAACGACCGCGTGTACCACTTCATGGGCGAACCGGACGCGCAGCGCCACATCGTCATCCAGAACAACGAAGCCGTGGTATCGCCGCCGTGGTCGATCCACATGGGTGCCGGTACCAGCAATTATGCCTTCATCTGGGCGATGGGCGGCGAGAACCTGGATTACACCGACATGCACGTGCTGGACATCTGCCAGCTCAAGTAAGTCCTGCCTGGCCGCCGCGCACGCGTGCCGGTGGCCGTTCGCCTGCATCACGCACACCTCTACCAAGGAACGCACACGCAATGGCCAATCCCTTCAGCCTGGAAGGCAAAGTCGCTCTGGTAACCGGTGGTAATACCGGTCTGGGCCAAGGTATCGCGGTTGCGCTGGCCACCGCCGGCGCCGATGTCGCCGTGGCCGGCATCGCGCCGCCCACCGAAACCATCGAGAAGATCACCGCGCTCGGCCGACGCTGCCTGGCGGTGGAAGCCAACCTGATCAGCATCGAGCCGGTCGAGCGCGTGGTGCGCGAAACCATCGAGGGACTGGGTGGCCTGGATATCCTGGTCAACAATGCCGGCCTGATCCGCCGCGCCGACGCGGTGGAGTTCAGCGAACAGGACTGGGATGACGTGATGAACGTCAACATCAAGTCGGCGTTCTTCATCTCGCAGGCGGCGGGCCGTCATTTCATCGCCCAGGGCAGCGGCAAGATCATCAACATCGCCTCGATGCTGTCGTTCCAGGGCGGCATCCGGGTGCCGTCGTACACCGCCAGCAAGAGTGGCATCGCCGGCATCACCCGCCTGCTGGCCAACGAATGGGCCGGCAAGGGCGTCAACATCAACGCGATCGCGCCGGGCTACATGGCCACGGACAACACGGCGGCCCTACGTGCCGATGCCGACCGCAACAAGGCGATCCTGGATCGCATTCCGGCCGGCCGTTGGGGCACGCCGGAGGACCTGGCCGGCGCGGCGGTGTTCCTGGCATCCAGCGCATCGGATTACATCAACGGCGCCGTGCTGCCGGTCGATGGCGGCTGGTTGGCGCGCTGAGGCACACCGGTCTGTAGAGCCGAGCCCATGCTCGGCTGTCGCGCTCTGATCGAAAAACAGCCGAGCATGGCTCGGCTCTACAGGAGTGCCGCGATGCGAAGGCTGTTGCTGTTGTTGCTGCTGTCGTGCACCACCGCGCAGGCGGCGCCGGTGCGGGTGTTCATCGCCGGTGACTCCACCGCGGCCGAGTACGGTCCCGAGCGCGCGCCGCAGGCGGGCTGGGGCCAGGCCCTGCAGAGCTACCTCGATCCGGCGCGGTTCGAAGTGCGCAACCACGCCCGGGGAGGCCGCAGCACGCGCAGCTTCATCGATGAAGGCCGCCTGGATGCGATCGCCACCGAGCTGCGCCGTGGCGACGTGCTGCTGATCCAGTTCGGCCATAACGACGCCAAGTTCGAAGATCCCACGCGCTATACCGATCCGGACAGCGACTATCCGCGCCTGCTGATGCGTTACGTGCAGGTGGCGCGCGACAAGGGCGCCACGCCGGTGCTGGTCACGCCGGTGGCGCGGCTGCTGTATGACTTCGGTTCGCTGCTGGACACACATGCGCGTTACACGCGGGCGATGCAGCAGCTGGCCGCGCGCGAGCGCGTTGCCCTGATCGAACTCAACGACCGCAGCACGCGCTGGATACGCGCGCTGGGCGAGCAGGGTGCACGCCCCTACTTCCTGTTCGTGCCCGAGCAGGGCAAGGCCGACGGCACCCACTTCAGCGTGGCCGGCGCCAACGCCGTCGCCTGCCTGGTGCTGCGCGAGTGGGTGGTGCTGCAGCCGGGGCTGGAAGATGCACTCGTGCGCGACATCGACTGTGACGTGAGCGCGGCGGCGGGGCAGGGCGGGCAACCGGCGCAGCCCTCGCGCGTGGTCCATGAGCATGACATCGCCATCCGCCAGCCCGGCCCGCATGGTGGCGCCGGGCCGACCACGGCCTATCCGTTCTTCGCCGGAGAGAAGGACCTGCCGTTCGTGCTGCGCAAGCGCGTGCTGCACAAGGGTGCAGGCATCGGCCTGCATCCGCAGCACAAGGACGAGATCTACTACATCGTCAGCGGGAAGGGCAGCTACGTGCTGGACGGAAGGCAGTACGACGTCAGCGCAGGCGATGCCCTGCTGACGCGCAAAGGCAGTTCGCATGCACTGCAGCAGGTGGGTGACGAGGATCTGGTGCTGCTGCTGGCATACCCGCGCTGACCCGTGGAGCCGGGCGTGGAGCCGGCCTTACGGATGCCCCTGCCGCATCACACGTCGCCGCCGTCGGCCCAGCCTTCGCCGGTTCCCTTCTGGAACACACGGTCGTCGGCCTGCACGTCACCGGCCGGCAGGTGCTGCTGCTCGGCCAGCGAGGCATAGATCGGGGTGAAGTCCGGCGACGTCGCCTGCATCAGCTGCTCGAAGCTGTCGATGACGAAGTAGGTCTTCTGGAAGGTATCGATGCGGTAGCGCGTGCGCATGATGCGCTGCAGGTTGAAGCCGATGCGGTTGGGCGCGGCCGATTCCAGCGAGTACAGCGATTCGCCCTTTGACGAGACGATACCGGCGCCGTAGATGCGCAGGCCATCCGGGGTATCGATCAGGCCGAACTCCACCGTGTACCAGTACAGGCGCGTGAGGTTCTGCAGCGCCTCCGGGCCGATGGCGTGGGCTTTGACACCGCCACGGCCGTAGGCCTCCATGTAATCGGCAAACACCGGATTCATCAGCAGCGGCACATGGCCGAACAGATCGTGGAACAGGTCCGGCTCGGCGATGTAGTCGATCTGGTCGGGGCGACGGATCCACCACGTGACCGGGAAGCGACGGTTGGCCAGGTGGTCGAAGAAGTCCAGCTCCGGCAGCAGCCCCTCCACGCCCACCAGCGTCCAGCCGGTGGCTGCGCCGAGTACTTCATTCAGCTGGTCGAAGCGCGGAATCATGTGCGCGCTCATGCCCATCTCGTCCTGCGCGTCCAGGAACTCCCGGCACGCACGGCCAACCAGCAGCTCGCGCTGACGCTGGTACAGCGTGCTCCACGTCGCGTGGTCATCGGCGCTGTAGGTGTCCCACGGCTGCTCGACGAGCGCGGTGGTGTACACCGGCACGTAGCCCTTGTCGGTCTGCTGGTGTTCGACGCGGCGGGGCTGGGCGGGATCCATGGGACGCTCCTTGAAGGGATGTCCACGATGCTAGGGCAGGGCGGGCGCAACAGGGTTGCAAAAGTTGCGCGGAATGACCTTGCTGGCGCAATATCCTTGCGTACTCACCATGTTGCGGGGCAACAATGGCCGGAGAAGTCCAGTTCGATCGCACGGATATACGCCTGCTGGCCGAAATCCAGCGGGATGGTCGCGCCACCAATGCCGAGCTCGCGGCCCGGGTGAACCTCTCCCCCTCCGCCTGCCTGCGCCGCCTGCAGCGGCTGGAGAGCGAGGGTGTGATCGTCGGCTATGGCGCGCGCCTGGAACCCCGGCAGCTGCGGCTGGGCCTGCAGGCGTTCGTGCGGGTGCAACTGGAAAAGCACGACCAGGCGGCCATCGCGCATTTCGTGGACAGCGTGCAGGGCTGGGATGAAGTGGTGGCCTGCCATGCGCTCACCGGCGACATGGATTACCTGTTGCACGTCTACGTGCGCGACCTCGAGCACTTCTCGCGCTTCCTGCTGGACCGCCTGCTCAATGCCGGTGGCGTGGCCGATGCCAATTCCAGCTTCGTGCTGCGCACGGTGAAGGGCTTCCAGGCGTTGCCACTGTCGCAGCTGGAACCCTGAGCACCGCTCAGCGCGGGCGAGGGCTCAGCACTTGTCCTTGCGCCCCATCAGCCGGCCCAGCCGCGAGGTCTCCTCGCACTTCGGCGCGGCTACCGGCGGCGGTGCCAGCGCGGCGGCGCGCGCCTTCTGCAGCTGCTGGATCTTCGCGCGGATCTGCGGCATCGCGGCCATCGCCGCCTTTTCCCCCTCCAGGATCGCGGTCCCGCGCTGGCTGAAATCAGCCGCACCGATATCCAGCACGCGCGGGCGGATCACGATGTCGGCGCGGGCCAGTTCCTGCTCGCCCAGGCGCTGGCCCATGATCGCGATCGACTGGTTGACGATGCCGAGCATGTCAGTCGGTGCCTTGCCACTGGCCTTGCTGGAGATGTCCACGGCGATCACGAAGTCGGCGCCGAGCTGGCGCGCGGCATCGACCGGCACCGGGCTCACCACGCCGCCATCGACGTAGTTGCGTCCGCCGATCTTCACCGGCTCGAACACGCCGGGGATGCTGCTGGACGCACGGACGGCCTGGCCCACATTGCCGCGCACGAAGATCGCGCGTTCGCCGGTTTCGAGCTGGGTGGCGACGGCGGCGAACGGCTTCTTCAGGCGCTCTGCCGGACGGTTGGCGACCTGCTCGTTGACGTAGTCCTGCAGCTTCTGGCCCTGCACCAGCCCGCCGGAGAACAGGCGCACGTCGCGGATGCTGGCTTCATCCAGCGCGACGGCCCGGCTCTGCATCTGGAACGCATCCATGCCGCTGGCGTACAACGCGCCGACCACACTGCCGGCGCTGGTGCCGGACACCACCACCGGCTCGAAGCCATTAGCCTCGAGCATCTTGATCACGCCGATGTGGGCAAAGCCCTTGGCCGCGCCGCCGCCCAGCGCGATGCCGATCTTCACCGGCTTGGCCTGCGGCACCACGGTCGGCGCCGGCGGCGGCGCCGGACGCACCGGATCGCCACCGCAACCGGCCAGCAGGCCAAGCAGGGCAACGGACAGCAGCACGCGGGGACGGAACAGGCTCATCGGCAATGCGCTCGCGGCGCCGGATTCAGGGAAGGGCGCCAGCATACCGAAGCCACGGCGGGCCGGGCAGGGCAGGACGACGCCCTATTCATGGACCGCCATGGGTAGCGCCGGGCATGGCCTGGCGGGCAGTTCAGGGCCGCTGCGCTCGCCGGGCATGGCCCGGCGCTACGCGCGGGTGATCAGAACCGGTTGTCGCCGTCGAGGATGCGGCCGATGCCGCCCAGCACCGAGCCTTCGCCGCGGTTCTGCCCACCGCCCTGCGGCGCGGCCATCCACATCCGGCCGGCCAGGCGCGAGAACGGCAGCGATTGCAGCCAGACCTTGCCCGGTCCGGTCAGGGTTGCCAGGAACACACCCTCGCCACCAAACACCATGCTCTTGATGCCACTGACCCGGCGCACGTCCATGTCCACCGTCGGGTGGTAGGCGACCACGCAGCCGGTATCCACGTCCAGCCGCTCGCCGGCGGCCAGTTCGCGCTCGACCACACAGCCTCCGGCGTGGATGAACACCCAGCCATCGCCTTCCAGCTTCTGCATGATGAAGCCTTCGCCGCCGAACAGGCCGGTCATGATCTTGCGCTGGAACTGCACGCCGATCTGCACACCGCGCGCCCCGGCCAGGAAGCTGTCCTTCTGGCAGACCAGGCGGCCGCCGTGCTGGTCCAGCTTCATGGCCAGCACGGTGCCGGGGTAGGGCGCGGCGAAAGCGACCTTGGCCTTGCCCTGCCCGGTATGCGTATAGAGCGTGGCGAACAGGCTCTCGCCGGTCAGCACGCGTTTGCCGGCCGACATCAGCTTGTCCATGATGCCGCCGCCCTGGCCGCTGTGCGTGCCGTCGCCGAACACCGTATCCATCTGCACCGAGGCGTCCTTGAACATCAGCGCGCCGGCTTCGGCGATGGCGCTCTCGCCGGGATCCAGCTCGATCTCCACGAACTGCATCTCATGGCCGACGATGCGGAAGTCGATGTCGTCGGCCCGGCCCCGCGCAGGCCCGCCCGGCACGGGTGGCGGCGTGTTGGGCATGCCCGGGGCGGGCGCCTGCAGCTCGGGCACCTCGGCGATGGCGGTCCAGCCGCTCATGCCCTGGCACCAGGCCAGCGCGCGGGGGTTGGCCTGCGCGTAGCGGCGCGCGGCTTCGTCATCGAGCGGCCCGATGCGGTCGGCCTGGGCGGAGGAATGGAAGTACCACTGGGTCATGGCGGTGCGCCGGGTCGGGGTGGGAAAGCCCGAGTCTAGCGACCCTCCCCGGTGGCCCGCGACCGCGCCATGAACAGCGGCCATTTGCGGCGCAGGTGCTGTATTGCAACAATTATCTGGTAGCGCCGTTTTACCACCCCTCCAAACACAGCCTACCGCCATGTCCCCGACCCGCACTTCCCGCGGCCGTATTCCGGTCGCGCGCCCCCTCGTTGCCGCTCTCTCCGCCCTGCTGCCGCTGGTTGCAGCCGCCCAGGAAACCCCCGCCGCCAAGGATCCGGTCGCGCTCGATACCCTGCAGGTGACGGCCCAGCGCCGCGTCGAGAATGCCAAGGACGTGCCGGTCGCGATCACCGCGATCCAGGGCGAGAAGCTTGATGTGCTCGGCTCGGCCGGCGACGACATCCGCTTCCTGGCCGCGCGCGTACCCAGCCTCAACATCGAATCGTCCTATGGCCGTGCCTTCCCGCGCTTCTACATGCGCGGCCTCGGCAACACCGACTTCGACCTCAATGCCTCGCAGCCGGTCTCGCTGGTGTACGACGACGTGGTGCAGGAAAGCCCGCTGCTGAAGGGCTTCCCGTTGTTCGACCTGGCCAACGTGGAAGTGCTGCGTGGGCCGCAGGGCACCCTGTTCGGCCGCAACACGCCGGCCGGCGTGGTCAAGTTCGATTCGGCGCGTCCGTCGCAGGATGCCGATGGCTACGTCCGCGTCGGCTACGGCAGCTACAACAGCTGGAACGTGCAGGGCGCCTACGGCGGCCCGCTGACCGACCGCTGGTCGGCACGCGTTTCGGCGATCTACCAGCGCCGTGACGACTGGGTCGACAACACCCGCGTCGGCGCGCCCAACAGTGGTTTTGAAGGCTATGACGAGGCCGCCGGCCGCGTGCAGTTCCTGTACGAGGGCGACGATTTCGAGGCCCTGTTCAACCTGCACAAGCGCAAGCTCAACGGCACCGCCCGCCTGTTCCGCGCCAACATCATCCAGAAGGGCAGCAACGCGCTGGTCGAGAACTTCGACCGCGACAAGGTGGCCAACGACGGCGTGAACTTCTCCGACCTGGAAACCTGGGGCGGCAGCGCGCGCCTGCAGTGGAACCTCGGCTCGGTGACCCTGCACTCCATCACCGGCTACGAGACTGCCGAATCGCTCAACCGCGGCGATATCGACGGTGGCTACGGTGCTTCGTTCCTCGGCGCCGGCAATTATGGCCCGGGCTTCATTCCGTTCCCGTCCGAATCGGCCGATGGCCTGCCGCACCACCGCCAGTGGACCCAGGAATTCCGCGTGGAATCCAATGAGTGGGGCCGCTTCGACTGGCAGGCCGGTGTCTTCTACTTCGATGAAGACGTCACCATCGACAGCTTCAACTACGACTCGCTGACGCCGGGCAATCCGCAGACCGGCCATGCCGTGCAGAGCCAGCGCAACAAGGCGTGGGCGGTGTTCGCATCGGGCGACTTCGATGTCACCGACCGCTTCAAGCTGCGCGCCGGCGTGCGCTACACGCAGGACAAGAAGGACTTCACCGCGCGCGTGCTGCAGGCCGTGCCCGGCGGCACCCCGGTGAGCGGGCCGTACCTGGCCAACACCGACGTCGATGACGTCAGCTGGGATGTCAGCGGTGTGTACAAGCTGACCGACAACGTCAATGCGTATGCGCGCGTGGCCAAGGGCTTCCGCGCGCCGTCGATCCAGGGCCGTCTGGCCTTCGGTGGCGTGTCGCAGGCCGATTCCGAGAAGGTGATCTCGTACGAAGCCGGCATCAAGGCCGACCTGTTCGATCGCCGCGCCCGCCTGGGCTTCAGCGTGTTCCGCTACGACGTCGACGGCCAGCAGCTGATCGCGGTCGGCGGCAGCAACAATACCGCCACCCTGCTCAACGCCGACAAAACCATCGGCCAGGGTGTGGAGCTGGACCTGGAAGCCTACCTGGCCGACAACGTCCTGCTGACCCTGGGCAGCAGCTACAACGACACCGAGATCAAGGACGGAAACCTGGCCGTGGCGATCTGCGGCGGTGGCTGCACCATCACCGATCCGACCACGGTGATCAACGGCGGCACCTACGCCCTGGTCAACGGCAATCCGCTGCCGCAGGCGCCGAAGTGGATCCACAACATGACCCTGCGCGTGGGCTTCCCGCTCACCGATGGCAGCGAGCTGTACGCCTACACCGACTGGGCCTACCGCAGCCCGGTGAACTTCTTCATCTACGAGTCGCCGGAGTTCCGCAGCCGCAGTTCGCTGGAAGGCGGCCTGCGCCTGGGCTACAACTGGGAGTACGGCCAGTACGACGTGGCGGTGTTCGGCCGCAACCTCACCAACCAGACCCGCGTGGTCGGTGCGATCGACTTCAACAACCTGACCGGCTTCCTCAACGAGCCGCGGACCTGGGGCGTGGAGTTCACCGCGAAGTTCTGATGCGGTCGCTGTAGCGAGGCAATGCAGAAGGGCCGGCGCAATGCCGGCCCTTCCGCGTTCGGTGTCCGCCGGGCGTGGCCCGGTGCCACCTGTGCGCCGCGCGCGCTTACAGCGCGCTCTGCGGGCGTACCTTCAACACTGCCTCTTCGGCGGTGCAGTTGCGGCTGGAGTGCAGGCCGGCCTTGCGCGCGGCGGCGATCTCGCTGCGTGCCGCCAGCAGGTCGCGCTGGAACGCGGCATTGTCATGCAGCCGGGCAACGGCAGCAGCCCCCATGAAACGGCCTTCGAGGATGTCGCTCTGCCAGTGCACGTTGCACACCAGGCGGCTCTCGCCGTAGTTGCGGCCGCGGGCCTGGATGGCATCGGCACGATCCGGCGCGATCTCCGACAGGATCAGGGCCCATGCCCAGCCGATCGAGGTGTGGCCGGACGGATAGGACCCGTTGCTGCGCAGGCCCGCTTCATCATCCGGCGTGCAGGTCGGCTCGCCGTTGACCATGAACGGGCGCGGGCGCTGGTAGTGGTTCTTGGCGACCTTGGTGGCAGCACTGGCGTCGATCCGGCTGCGCTCCAGCAGGCGGTACAGCGCGGGCGTCTTCACCGCGTCCACATCGATGTCGACCGCGCAGGAGAACTGGTTGGCACCTTCCGGAAAGCCCAGTTCGGCATCCCGCGTGGCCTGGGCGAAGCGTGGGCTGCCGCGCAGTGCACGCGCTTCGCGGCTGACCTGTTCATCCAGGGCGAAGCCCGCCGAGCCCGCGGTGGGTGGCGCCGGAACCAGGGCCAGGCTGGCCGGTACGGCGCGCGCGTCCAGATAGCCCACGGCCTTGGTGGTGACGTTGGCTTCGACGGCGGTCGGCCGGGCAGCAGACGCGGCACAGCCGGCCAGCGCCAGCACGATGGCCAGGCCAAGCAGGGGACGGGCAGGGCGGAAGATCACAGACATGGTCAGGCTCAGCAGAGGAAACACCGTGCCATGATCGCAGCCCGCAGCCGGCGTGGCAGTGGCCGTCGGTCATACGGCCAGACCCGGCATGGTCATCAAAACGGGGCAAAAGCGTCATCGCGCTCCGCCATTCTCCCGAATCCGGGCGCAGCGCACGGACTTTCACGCGCCGGGGCATCGAGCATCGGCGCAACGATGGCATGCGTGCCATTCCATTCCAGCCGGGTCGGGGGGATCCGCTGACAGAGGGAGAGAAGCGATGCGCAGCACCGCAACAGGAAGTACCGTCCTGGTCCTGCTCGCCACCATGGCCGTCACGCCGGCCACCGCCGCCGATGTGGTCGGCGTGGCCTTCGTGCACGGCACCGGCGCGCAGACCAACGCCACCCAGGACTACTGGCAACCGGCGATCATCGACACCGTCCGCCAGGGGCTGCCGAACAGCAGCAACTATGTGGTCATCAACTGCGATTTCACGCAGTACATGTGGAAGCCGGAAGCCGCCGGCTGCCTGGCCGACCAGCTCACCGGCTTCATCAACAGCCGCGGCATCACCCAGCTGGTGGTCATCACCCATTCCAACGGCGGCAACGTGATGCGCTGGATCCTCTCCAACCCGACCTACGACAGCCGCTACCCGAACATCATCCGCACGGTGCGCAAGGTCAACGCGCTGGCACCCTCATCGGCGGGTACGCCGCTGGCCGATGCCGTGCTCAACGGCAACACCTTCGAAACCTCGCTGGGCTGGCTGCTCGGTTACAAGAACGATGCCGTGCGTATGCAGCAGGTCGCCAGCATGGCCACCTACAACGCGCAGAACCTGTACGGCACGGCCGGTCGGCCGGCACTGCCCAAGCCGTTCCGCGCGGTGGTCGGCAGCGATGTCGAATCGGCCGTGTGGGACAGCAACAGCTACTGCGGCGGCTACGCGGCCAACGTCGGCCTGGAGTTCACCCAGAACTGGCTGTCCTCGTGCTCGGACGGATTCCTGGAGTGCAGCAGCCAGAAGGCAGCGGGCAGCACCTGGTTCACCGACACGGCGCGTACCCAGGGCGCCGAGCCGTTGAGCCACAACCAGAGCCGCCGCGAGTGCTTCGGCCTGGGCGCCATCCTGCGCAACGACCTGGCCCAGTGAGGACGACGACGATGACGATGATTTCCCTTCCGCTGACCACCGCCGTGCTGGCAGCCCTGGCCACAGCCTCCGTCACGGTGCACGCTGCGCAGCCGCTGCGCTCCCTCCCCGGCGACCAGGTGGTGGCCACGCTGGTGGCCGCACCGCTGCCGCCTGACGACAGCGAACACGCGCCCCTGGCGTTTGCCTGGGCACTGGACCCGGCGCAGGCCCTGCAGGCCTCCACGCCCTACGCCTCGGTCAGCCGCAGCTACTGGCAGCAGGTCGATGGCGCGCAGCTGCAACGTGGCCTGGAGCTGCCGCTGACCGCCCCCGATGCGGTGATCCAGCTGAGCCCGGCAGCCGGTGCGCGCGCGGTTCCGGCGCAGTCACTGCAGGTCCGGGATCCGGCCGGCCGCAGCAGCGTCGCCCGCGCCGTCGACGCGCGGCAGCTGCAGGACGCCGGCATGCCCGTGGGCGAAGGCAGCAGCATGCTGCGCACCGGCACGGGCAGTGCTGCGGGAAATTACCGCCTGCAGAGCGCGCAGGCGCAGGGCCGCTACGTCGTACAGGTGCTTGAACCCAACAGCCCGTTGCGGCTGGAGGTGCAGGCCAGCCAGGCGCAGGTTCTGGCCGGCGGCAGCATACAGCTGCGGGCACGCCTGCTTGAAGACGGAGCCAGTCCCGCCCAGCTGCAGGCGCGTCGCGGGGGACTGGGCGGCGAAGCCTTGCTGGTCGCACCCGATGGCCGCAGCTGGCCGCAGCGGTTGCTGCGTACGACTGACGGCAGCCTGCACGCGCAGGTACGTATCCCCGCCGAGGCCACCAACACGCTGGGCCTGTGGGAACTGCTGGTGTTCGCCCTGGCCGTTGGCTTACTGCGCGAGGGCATGGGCGCCTTCGCCGTAGCCCGGCCGCCCGCCCGCTGCGGCGGGCGGGCCACACCGGACCAGGCCAGCCGGCGCGTGGCGCTGCCGTTGCAGGTCGCCGCCGCCGGGCGCTACGAAGCGCGCGGCACCCTGCACGCCACGGGCCCGGATGGCCAACTGCGTCCGGTCGCGCAGGCGCACGCCGCCGCATGGTTCGACGGTCCCGGTCGCGGCCAGCTGGTGCTGCCGTTCGACCAGGCAGCGCTGCCGGCCGGCTTCGGTGCCCCCTTCGAACTGCGCGAGCTGCAGTTGCATGACCAGAGCCGGATGGCACCGATCGAGTCACGCGCAGTCGCGTTGCGGTTCTGAGGCATGACGTGGCGGGGCCCGAATCACGGCCCCAAACCACCACCCCCCGCCGCGCCCCCCCCCCCCCCCCCCAGCGCCGGCGGACAGGGCAACCCCCGCACGCCGGA